>NZ_JAYGHV010000387.1:0-38865 GCF_034932145.1 Spirulina sp. 06S082
TTTTTCAGCCTAGCACAATTTCAATTAAACTGACTCCCTTGGGTCGGTTTTATTGGCGGGTCAAAATTCATCTCGCCGTTAAGCCTGTCGGCTCTAACGGGAGTCCTCTTTTGACATTTAAGATAGAGAAGGCGCAAATGGTAAACCGACCTATCATTGGGGAAGATTTGCAATTACTTTCATCGATCCAGATTTTCCTTCGCGTTGGCACGCGCATATTAGTTTATGCGATCGCGAACCCAGCATCCCTTTAAATGGTAAACCCGTTACCCGCTAGACAGACGAATAGAGAACCAGTTAGATAATAACAAGTTAGATAACAAGTTGTAACCCGGTTTGGCGATCGCCTCTACTGAGATAGAAAACGAGGAAACTTTCTCGTTATCAATTTTTAAGCAATGCTGACAATTCCAGTAAAAAACTGTGCCAAAATGAGAAGATGTCGAAAATACCCCCTAAAAACCCGTTAACTTTTGATTATGGCAGCAAAAATTAAAAAAGGCGCTTTAGTCCGTATCATTCGAGAACAGTTGGAAAATAGCCTGGAAGCAACAGCCAGCGATTCTCGTTTTCCTCCCTATCTTTTTGACAGTAAAGGGGAGATTGTGGATATCGACGGCGATTATGCTTTTGTCAAGTTCTATGTCCCCACCCCGAGTATTTGGTTCAAATTGGATCAATTAGAACTGGCTGATTAATTGCCGATCGCGATCTCCCCCTTTCATTCTTTCTCTTTCTTTTCCTTTGCCTTTATGACTTCTTCTCTATCCCCTCAACCTTCTGTATCCCCTCGCGTTTGCGTCATCGGTGCAGGAAAAGTCGGTTCAACCCTCGCCCAACGCATTCTCGAGAAAAATTTAGCCAATGTGGTGTTACTGGATGTCGTTGAAGGGCTTCCTCAAGGAATAGCGTTAGATTTATTACAAGCAAAGGGACTTGAAGTACACGATCGCCAGATTGTCGGCACTAACGATTATGTCGAAACAGCTAATGCGGATATTGTGGTCATCACGGCAGGATTTCCCCGTCAACCCGGAATGAATCGAGATGACTTGATCGGCATGAATGCCAAAATCGTGGCCGAGGCTGCCCAAAAAGCGATCGCTTATTCTCCCAATGCCCTCTTAATTGTGGTCACTAATCCTTTGGATGTGATGACCTATGTAGCATGGCACGCGACGCAATTGCCGTCAGAACGGGTCATGGGCATGGCAGGGGTGTTAGATGCGGCTAGGCTGCAAACCTTTATTGCGATGGAATTGGGGGTCGCGATCGCCGATGTGAGTACGATGGTTCTGGGCGGCCATGGAGATTTAATGCTTCCCTTACCTCGCTATTGTACGGTGCGAGGGGTGCCTTTAAGGGAATTACTCGATGCCGAGGCGATCGCGCGGCTAATGGAGAGAACTCGTAACGGTGGTGCAGAATTAGTACAATTATTTAAGAAGGGAGGGGCCTATTTTGCCCCTGCTTCTGCTGCTTGTCAGATGATCGGCGCGATTTTGCGCGATCGCTCGAATTTATTACCCGCCGCCGCCTATTTACAAGGAGAGTACGGCTTAAAAGATGTTTTTATTGGGGTTCCCTGTCGCTTAGGCAACAAAGGAATTGAAAAAATTATTGAACTACAACTACACGATCGAGAATTAGCTGAATTACACGCTTCAGCAAAATCAGTACGAAAGAATGTGGAAATTGCTCTGAAAGTATTAGCGGAGTAGACAAAAAAATGAGATTTATCAGCCCTAAAATTGATTATGCCTTTAAGAAAATATTTGGCTCAGAACAAAGCCAAGATATCTTAATCAGCTTTCTCAATGCGATTATTTATAAGGGAGAGAAAGTGATTCAATCTTTAACGATTGTTAATCCCTATAATCCAGGTCAAGTCATGACCTTAAAAGACACTTATTTAGATGTCAAAGCTGTTTTGGCTGACGGTTCTATCGTTGTCATTGAAATGCAAGTAGCGCGGATGACAGCTTTTAGTAAAAGAGTTATTTACAACCTGGCCAAAGGCTACGCTAACCAATTGATAAAGGGAGATTACTATCCCCTTCTCAATCCAGCCATTGCTGTAACCATTACAGATTTCGATCTGTTTGAAAACACAGAGGAGACAATTAGCCGATTTATCTTTCAAGAGAAAACGAAAAAATTTGCCTATCCCGATGAAGAATTACAGTTAATCTTTGTTGAGTTACCAAAGTTTAAGAAAACTCTCTCAGAATTAGAAGATTTAACAGATAAATGGATTTATTTCCTCAAGGAAGCAACAAGTTTGGAGAGTATCCCCGCAAGTTTAGGAGAAGTATCAGAGATAGAACTGGCGTTAAATTTAGCGAGTCAGGCAAATATGACAGTAGAAGAGTTTGAAATTGTAGATCGTCGTGGGATGATGTTACAAGATGAAAAAGGAAAAATTACTTACGCTCAACAAGAAGGGCGACAGGAAGGGCGACAGGAAGGGCGACAGGAAGGACGTTTTCAAGAGGCGATCGCCTTAATCTTGCGTCAACTTAAAAAGCGTTTTGGAGAGATTCCTGGGGAAATTAGTAGCAAGATTGAAGACTTATCAATTGAAAATTTGGAAACTTTAGGAGAAGATTTCTTGGATTTTAATCGTATCGAGGATTTAGAAAATTGGTTGCTAGATCGTCTCATTCCCTAGCTGTTTCAGTCCTCATGACAACAAACATGACAACAAAAAATCGCGGCACGGAAATCGTGTCGCGATTAGAACAAATGTATGAGAGTTTAACCTTCTTTATTCAAGAACGATTGAACTTGACCCAAAGCAACGGCCAAAATATTGAAACCTGCCCATCCTGCGGCAATAAGGATGGGAGCAAGTACCACAACAATCCGCCAATCAATACCCATTTTTCGTATCCTCCCTCAATTATGAGAAATCTTAAAATATTTTAACAGAAATGTCGAGAGAAGCCTACCTATTCCCCATTATTGCTTATTGATTGCCGGGAACTGAGATCAGAGGATCGCGATGCACCCGATCTCCCAGAGGAATATAAGGGATATTATGTTCCCCTTGGTAAATTTGCGTGGGGCGAAAAATCCGATTTTCGTTAATTTGCTCTCGCCAGTGAGCCAACCAGCCAGCCACCCGAGCGATCGCGAAGATGGGTGTAAATAGATCCGCAGGAATGCCCAATTTGCGGTAAACCAAACCTGAATAAAAATCTACATTGGCATAAATGCCCTTGTTTCCCAATTTTTCCTCCACGACCTTTTCCAATTCCACCGCAATATCGTAAATGCGATCGCGACCGCGCTGCTCGAACAAACGTTCTGCTAAAGTTTGCAAAATTGTTGCCCGAGGGTCTTTGACTTTATAGACTCGGTGTCCGAAGCCCATAATTTTTTTCTTGTTGGTGACACAATCTTCAACATAAGCGCGGACATTCTCGATAGAACCAATCTCGTTTAACATCTCGATCACCTCTTCATTTGCGCCCCCATGTAGGGGACCTGCCAAGGTTCCCACCGCCGACGCAACCACCGCATAAGGATCCGTAAGCGTCGAAGATGTCACCATCGCCGAAAAAGTAGACGCATTAATGGTATGTTCCGCATGAAGAATCAAACAGACATCAAAAATTCGCGCGGCGATGGGATCGGGAACTTGCTCCGTGAGCATATAGAGGAAATTGGTCGCATAGTCGAGATCGTCTCGGGGTTGGATAGGATCGTTCCCTTTCCGCATCAACTTAAATGCGGCGACCATCGTGGGGATTTTCGCCATCAAGCGCACCACAGCTTCCCAAATATAAGAGGGATCGTTGAGAGTGCGACGGGCATAAAATAGCCCCAAAGCGGCGGCAGATGTTTGCAAGGCATCCATCGGGTGTCCGGTTTCTGGGAAGCACTTCATCATGTCGCGAATGCGGTATTTGATGCGACGATGGTTGTAAATATCCACTTCAAAGGCCGCGAGTTCCTCTTTTGAGGGCAGACGACCCCAAATCAAAAGATAGGCCGTTTCGAGGGAGGTGCTGTTCTGTGCCAACTCTTCGATGCGAATGCCGCGATATTCGAGGATTCCCTGCTTTCCATCTACATAACTAATGCTCGATCGCGCGGCGGGGATATTTTCTAAACCCGGAATATACTCGCAAACTGTCATAATCTCTACCAATAAATCGCAAAAAACTTACTAATAATTTAAACTAAAAGTAAAAACTATAATGATGCTTTTTGATACCAAAGTCTTTGAATCTGGTCATTCATCAATAATAATTCATTACAATAATTTACAAATCTTAATAATTGTCGCACAATTTAAACTAACCATTTCGGCGAACTCAGTAAAAAAATCTCACTATTGCCAATAGGTGTGCCGTTTTCTGAAATTTTCACCCCAATCACCCCTGCTTTTTTAACAATTAATTTTTCTTGAGTTTTCCCCCAAGTCAAAATTTCCGCCCAATTGCCCAGATCGGGCTGATGTCCTACCAGGGCAACACTATTACAACTTTTATTGAGGGTATACCAATTGACCCAAATATTGATATCCCCGTCGGGGGAAAGAGGCTCAAAGGTTTCCAGTTTTTTAGATAATCTGATTTCTTGGAGGATTTTTGCAGTTTCCATGGCTCTCACTAAAGGGCTGGTGAGGATAACATCAAAACGGATATCGAGATCGAATAAGCGTTTGGCAACCTTTTTCATTTTTTTAGATCCGATATCCGTGAGAGGGCGATCGGCATCATGGGGATATTTGGCGCGATCGCCTGCTATACCGTGGCGAATTAAATAAACGTGCATGAGGTCTAGATGCAACTCCTTTTTAGTCCCAGAGATTTAAGTCTAGCTCGGGATTTGCGATCGCGTTAGAGGAGATGGGGGTAAATCGTTTCAGTTTATTGAAAAAATAACTATTAGTTTTATTGGGCGTAAAAGTGATAATATTGCTCCGGAAAAAATAGAGCTTTTCTAGATTGGGATTGGGCAAAACCGGAGATTTTGCTTTTTTACTCGTTTTTTTGATTTCTGAGATTTGAGCGTCTTGAGTGTATTTTTTTTCTTTCTGAACTTTTGGTTTCTCGATCTCAATTTTTTCTAATTCGTCTAATAATTCCAGATTTTCTAACTCATCTAGAGAAAGATTGGCTGTCTGGTGATAGGATTCTTCCAGAGACATTTTAAGGCGATCGCGCTCTTCAACTTCTCTTGCTGATAACTCTAGGTCTGATAATTGCTCGGGTTCGCCAATTTCAAAAACCCACTCCTTTTCTGGGAGTTCTTCCTCGCTCAACAACTCCATTTCTGCGGAAAGGACGGGAGGAAGAGCTAATTGAGGGACGATAAATAGACCGGACTCGAGAATGGAAAAAATGCGACTTAACCCCGCATGAGCGCGAATAACCGCTAGTGCTGGGGGGATAATTTGTAGAGGAGAAGATAAGGAAGGGGGTTCGCTAAAACGTTTGATCTTATCCGGCACAGTTTCGCGATTAACTTGCCAACTGCGAATACCTGCACTTTTTCGTAATTCGATCCTGGAAAATAGACCAAAGGGTTCAATGGGACGGAATGGCTTTTCTGGCCTTGGGGCGATCGCATTTTCTTCCAAATATTCCAGTTGAGGATAAGTGGGGAAATAATCCGGTAATTTGCGAGAAATTAGACGCTCAAAATCGCTGTTAAAATGGGGTGTTGGCTGGCCGCGACGATGCCAGAGGGTGAGGATTTGTTCAACGGAAATGACCTTGTAGCGACCCTGATAGAGGGCTTCGATCGCGGCCAGACGAATCCAGTGAGGCTCGTATTTTTCCAGCCAACGAGCCACTAATTCCGTACTCATATAGCCTTTTGTATCGAACCCATAGCGATCGAGCAGAGCTAGAGAGCGAGCGATATCTGATTGACGAGAAGATTCCGGACTGGTCATATTGTTCGAGTTTATCGCGATCGCAGGGTGATTCCAAGGAAAATAGCAAAAAATGGCGCGATCGAGCATTTCCTTCTTGCAAAAGTATATCCCGATATCAGGTCATCGGTAATGGATTAGTTTGATTGCACGCATTTTTGCCACCAAATGCGATCGCTTTCAGATAATACAGGAGGAGGTGGGGGTTGCGTGTAGTCAATTCTGAGATCGTAACCTGCTCGTTCGTAAATGCCCTCAAAAATGGACTGCATTTCCACCATAGGAGCAAGATTATTTCCTTTGAGAGGGAGGGGAAAACTGGGAATCGGTTCTCGCATTGAAAACCCGTATAACATAGCTTGGGGGCGTTTTTCGCTGGGAGATACGAGAATATGGTAGTGGGTTTTGGAAATATTTCCACCTAGGCTCATAGCTCTCCCTCCCCGCAAGAGATCGATTTCAACTAAATGGGTTAGACTTGCCAAAATTGTTAAACGTTTTTCTTCGTATTTATGTCTTCCTACACCAGCTTGCTTGTTTTTAGGGGAAAGCACTTCAATAACTGTGACTACTTCACCAGTTGCAACTTCTCTAATTTCGAGATATCTTTCCTTAATTTCTTTGGGCATTGGCACCGTCACTTGTTGGGGTTGGGTTTTTGTCGCAGTCGTGGCGATCGCGTTGTTATCAATTGAGGTTAAATCAGTTGAGATTGAGGATTGAGAGGAAAATACCAGTGCATCGGGAATGCCAACCAGTACCTCGTTTTCTTCTGTACTGAAATAGGTACGGGTTTCGATTTCGACGTAATATTGAGGACGAATTTGAGGGGCGATCGCGTCGGCGATCGCCACAATTAGCCGACTGTGAAACGCCGACCAAAACAGAGGTTGTTCCAAATAAGGATTCATTCCAGGCAGTGGCGATCGCATGATTTCAAAACCCGAATTTTTCTTTCATAGAACTTATACCAAATCCGCTTTGCTGAGGATGTATTCTCATCTCTTCCGTAGGGACGTTGCATGCAACGTCCCTACAATATTTCAGGCGCTCGAATGATGATAGTCTGCGGTAACTGGATTTGGTATTACGCATTAGCAGGCAGGATGTCCGCACGACCATAGCGCTAGAATACAGTAGGAGTGTCTCGCTCCTTAACTTAAGTCAAGTCTTACTTCTATTGATTATAAGCGATCGCTCCCAACTATCAACTATCTTTTATCTTTTCCCCGCTATCAACTATCAACTCTCAACTATCAACTATCAACTATGTCCAATCCTTCGATCAATTTTCTCCAACAACAAGCAGCCTCGTTACTTCTCTATCAAAATGTTCTTGACAACAATGTTGGACGGGCATTTATATCCCTTCTTTCTGCACTCAAGGAAGGCAATTCCGTTCATTGTTTGCAGGCTTATGGAAGTTGGTTTAAAACTTTAGCAGAGACAGGAAAAAACTGGCAAGATTACCTTATTCAGCAAATTTTATGGGATGATAATCCCTTTAGCCGACAAGTTCAACAGATTTCCCTTGATGCCTTACCCCCTGCATTAATTGCAGCAGTTCAATACGATCTACAAGCCTTAAATTCTCTCTATTGTTGTAGCGAAGAACAGTTGAGCAAGTGGGTGCGAGCAACCTGTAAAATGCAAGAATTACCCGTTGTTTGGTATATCGAAGGAACGCGATCGCATTTCCTTCATCAGCATAACAATTGGAGCGAAGTATTACCGCAATTAGCAGAACATTATGGTCAAAATGGAACAGGAATTTTTTCTCGCTATCGTGCTTTACGCTGGCAAGAAGGACAATTAAAGGGAATTTCCCATGCCGATCCTATCCAACTCACAGAAATTGTTGGCTACGAGACACAAAAAGCAATATTAATTAAAAATACAGAATTCTTATTAGCAGGTTATCCCGCTTTGCACGTCTTGCTGTATGGCAGTCGCGGCTCGGGAAAATCATCTTTAGTGAAAGGATTATTGGGAAAATTTGGCGATCGCGGGCTACGATTAATTGAAGTGAGTAAGTCAGAATTGTACGATTTATCAGCAATTTTAGAACAATTGCGAAATATTAGTCAAAAATTTATTATTTTTGTAGACGATCTCTCCTTTGAAGAAGATGATGAGGCGTTTAAATCCCTGAAGGTTGTCCTAGAAGGAAGTGTAACAGCAAAAGCAAATAATGTTTTAGTTTATGCTACTTCTAACCGCCGTCATTTAATTCGCGAATTCTTTGAAGATCGCCCTCGTCCCAGGGATAGCGATGAGGTTCATTCTTGGGATACAATGCAAGAAAAATTATCTTTTAGCGATCGCTTTGGCTTGACTTTAACTTTTGAACCTGCCAATCAAGATACCTATTTAGAAATCATTCATCATTTAGCTCTAGAAGCTAATATTAACCTCGAAACAGAAGATTTGGAGTTTCGTGCCAAACAATGGGCAACCCGTCATAATGGACGTTCTGGACGCACTGCCAGACAATTTATTGATTTTCTCACAGCAGAATTGAGCCTTGAGAATGGATAATAATTCGTTGAAGATTTGGTGGCAAAATACGATCGCCTATCAGGGACATTCTACGGGATATATTGGCAATTTTTCTAGCAATAATACCGAGTCTGCTACAGTTTTACTTCAAAGTGCTTGTCAACAGTTACGAGAGCAAGGATGTACTTTTGCGATCGCCCCCATTGATGGCAATACATGGCATAATTATCGCCTAGTGACAAAAGGGGAAAATTATCCGCCTTTTTTTCTCGAACCCAATACTCCAAATTACTTATATCAAGTCTTTTTAGAACAAGATTTTTTCCCCATTGCTCATTACTATTCTGCCCTTTGTACGGATTTAAAAATTGCCGATCGCCGTTTAATTCCCGTTCAAAAACGCTTAGGCGATCGCGGCATAACCATTCGTTCGTTAGATCGAGAAAACGTAGAAACAGAACTGGAAAAAATTTATAAAATTGCGATCGCCGCATTTCGCCAAAATTTCCTCTATCAACCCATCTCCAAAACCGAATTTATCTCCCTCTATCGCCCAATTTTGCCCTATATTCAGTCCGAACTTATTGTCATTGCTGAGGAAGACCAAAACAAACCGATAGGCTTCTTATTCGCGCTTCCCGATGCCTTAGAATCACAACGGGGACAGGCGATCGAAACTGTTATTCTCAAAACAGTTGCCATCCTTCCCCAAAAAAATTATGCTGGACTGGGGAGCATTTTGGTGGAAAAGTGCCATGCGATCGCCTCCCAATTAGGGTATAAACAAGTCATTCATGCCCTAATGAATCAAGCCAATCCTTCCTACAATATTAGTCGCTACTACACGAAACCCATTCGACAATATGCACTGTTTGGCAAACAATTAAAATAGTTTAACTCAACTTGCTAGTTATCAATTTGATCCCCCCCAGCCCCCCTTAATAAGGGGGGAGAATCCGGAAGTCCCCCTTTTTAAGGAGGGAGAATCCGGAAGTCCCCCTTTTTAAGGGGGATTTAGGGGGATCGAAACGTATCCTATTTGTAACTAGCAACTCGGGTTAGTTTATTAATCTCCCATTCTCCCAACTCCCATGTCTTTAGAAAGCCAGTCTATCCTTCCTCGCAATGGTCAAAAACCCAATCGACTCTTGGTGATGCTGCATGGTTGGGGTGCTAATTTTAACGATCTGACGGGTTTAGTTGACTTACTCGATCTCCCCGACTATCAATTTCTGTTTCCCAATGCTCCTTTTCCTCATTTTCAAATTCCGGGAGGTCGGGCATGGTATGCTTTGGAAAGAGAAGAACGCGAAGGCTTAACTGAAAGTCGGCAATTATTATTGGAATGGCTGCGATCGCTACCCGAAGAAACGGGAATACCTTTCGATCGCACTGTATTATTTGGGTTTTCTCAAGGTGCAGCAATGACCTTAGATGTAGGGTTTGAGTTGCCTTTTGCGGGATTATGTAGTTTTAGCGGCTATTTACACGCTCCACCTCAAGGCAAAAAAACATCGCCACCTACTTTAATCGTACATGGCGATCGCGATCCTGTTGTTCCCGTACAAGCGGCTCGCGAAGTTAAAGAAATATTAAGCAAACAAGGCGTAACAATTGAATATTGTGAATTCGCAATGGCTCATGAGATTGATTATCCAGCTTTGGTAACGCTAAAAAAATTCCTTAAAAATTTATATTGAAACAACCATTCCTTCACTAGCTAGAGAGGCTTTCGGAAAAATTTCCTTGAGTTGTTTGTCAATGCGATCGAGATAGTCATCGGAATGATCGGGATTGTGTAAGGAGATCATCACCTCCTTGACACTCGCTTCCTTAGCCAGGGAAATACAAAATTTCCACGTTTTATCAAATTCTGGACTGATTTGTTCAACCTCTTTCTCTCCTCTATAAACAGTTCTGGGAGATGCTAAGATGAGCAGGTCTGCTTTATCCGCTAATTTTAATAATTTTTCAGCATTGGGACTATTGGTTTCTAAAGAATAGTCCGAACTCATTGCATAAACAACTGATTTGTTCAGACAAGCGACACGATACCCAACCGAACGATGATGATGATTGAGAAGCATATTTTCAATGATAATATCATTGCCAACACACTGTTTTTCCTCAATTTCTAAATCATAAAAGTCCAATTTAGACTGCATGACTTGAATGGGAACCGGAAAATTTGGACCGAGCATTTGCTTGCTCAGACGTTGTTGAAAAGACGAGCCATTAGAAGCTGTCGCACCATAAATGTGAAAGTGATTGATGGGAATAAAAGCAGGAACAAAAAAAGGAAAACCTTGAATTCTATCCCAATGACAATGGGTAAAGAAGATATGAGACTCTATCGGCATTCTACTGAGGAGATGATTCCCCAAAATCCGCAATCCCGTGCCACCATCAAAGATGAGGCTCTGTTTTCCTACGCGCATTTCCACACAGGAGGTATTCCCACCATAGCGAATGGTATTTTTCCCTGGAGTCGCGATTTGATCTCTAACGCCCCAAAACTGCACATCAAAGCTCACAGCAAGGCTTTCCTCCTGGACATCAGTGTTCGGCATTGCTAAGTTAACGGCTGCTGGCTGGGTATCTGGTGGCATAAATATTAGATTGGTTTAAGCCTTGGTTTAGCAGCTATCGTAAAGTATATCCTTTCTTTCCAGTTTCTCAACTCTTTTGTTTCTCCTTCAGAAAATTGATTCAGAAAAAAGATTTGAGAAAATTGGTAGACGGTGTTCGCCCGAAGTCAAACAAGAGAAGTCAAATAACAGAAGAGTGAGTAGAACTCCAGAACTTCTGATGGTGTATATACTCGTATAACCGCTTATATGACCATGATTTAGACTTGCATTCCATTTTACCTCTACTGGCACCCTCAGCGCATTCAGGAAATTTTAGCCCGAATTTCATACATACTAACGCGATCGGGAAAACTTGACTTGTGAGTTAAATCACACTAAGCGCAACTGTGGCTAAATTACAGATTGTTGTATGAATCATGTTTGAATTGTTTTCTGACCCAGACAGCAATATTCTCCACGATTTAACGAGATATTCATGAAGCGGCTTTAATGCAACGCTCAACTAGAGTTAAGACATCGGCAACATTTTTCCACCCTAAGATTTCGGTGGTTTTGTTTTCGAGGTTTTTGTAGGAGCGGAAAAACTCGGCAATTTCGTCAAGACGATGTTGAGCGACGTTTTCTAAGGACTTGACTTGAGAATAGCGCGGATCTTTGACGGGAACGCAGATAATTTTTTCGTCGCGATCGCCACCATCGATCATTTCTAGCATCCCAATGGGACGAGCGGGAATTACGCAACCAGGGAAGGTAGGCTGATCGATGAGTACCATACCATCGAGGGGATCGCCGTCATCGGCGAGGGTATTGGGGATAAAGCCGTAATCGTAGGGATATTGTACGGAAGAGTACAGTACGCGATCGAGGGCGAAAGCATTCAAATCTTTGTCAAATTCGTATTTATTTTTGCTGCCTGCTGGAATTTCAATGAGAACATTGATTGTACCTGGCTCGGGTTGAGGGGAAATCCGTGATAAATCCATAAACTTACTCTAGGCAAAGAACACATTAGCTGATACAAACAACGGACAATCTGACGCGATCGCCGTTGCCTCGAAAATAATACCAGCAATTGGGACTCTGCGTTATTTTTGCGGCGAAGAATAAAGTTTAGAACGTTTCATCGCGAGGCGTTGAGAAGGATAGACTCGAGGATAGACTTGCTCTGGGGATAAGTCTGTAGTTTTTTCTGTGGTTTTTTCTGGAGTTGGTAATAATAAAGCATCCTGCGGACTCGGAGATGAGTAATAAGCGATCGCAAAAGTGGGAATAACCAAGGTTAAAATGGCGATCGCCATCCCTAAGACACCCGCCCATCCTTGAGGGGGAGGTTCTGAAGCCGTTTCAACAGGCGTATTACTAGATTCCATAAAGATTTTTGAACTTTGATTTTTTGATTTGTTGTCGCAGGCAAAAACACAAGTAAAAACACAAGTAACCGATCGCTAAATGCCTTGCTTCCCTTATTGTAGCGAGATTTTTTCTGGGAAGTGTCTCGGATGCGACTAATCTTGGGAATTCTTTATATAAGCTGGGTTCTGGCGCGATCGCGAAACCCATGAAATGAAGCCACCGAGTAAATCTCCTATCTTGAGGATAGAAAAATTTCGGCGGCATCAAGAATAAGCAATCGGAGGGTATGGTGTACTTTACAATTCCTTGTTTGGGATAGATGTTACAGATTTTACGAAATGCCCAAAAATAAAGGGGAACAGGAAACAACTCGCTCTTTATTCTTTTAGGCAAACTCATAATGACTGTGCCTTGATGATGGGATATAGCTTTTTTGGCTGGGAAATGAGCAAGAGATTTAATTTGTTCCCAAAAAGTGGGAATCTTGAAAAAGACTCAAAAATCGTAAGGGTGATTGACTTATGCTAGAAAAAGACCCAGAAATTATTGATAAAATTCGCCAACAATTTGATTTTGGTCCTTATCCTCAAGTTCCCTTGGATAAATCTCCTCAAGATAATTTGGGCGTGCTATATACTCACAGTTTAGCAACCTCATACTACTTCAGAAATCGCCAACTCATTGACTCTACCGGAAAATTAATTTTAGATGCGGGGTGCGGTACGGGTTATAAGTCATTGGCATTAGCTTATGCTAACCCTGGGGCAAAAATTGTTGGAGTCGATCTATCTGAGCAATCTATTGAACTTGCTCGCAAGCGTTTGGCACATTATGATTTTAAGAATGTAGAATTTTTTGTGCTTTCCCTCTACGATCTGCCGAGCTTGGGTTTGGAGTTTGACTATATTAATTGCGATGAAGTGTTGTATTTAATTCCTGAACCTGCGCGAGCTTTGCAAGCAATGAAAGCTGTTTTAAAGCCTGATGGAATTATTCGCAGCAACTTGCACAGTAAATATCAGCGCATGAATTTCTTTCGCGCCCAAAAACTATTTGCGACGATGGGATTGATGGATGAAAATCCAGAAGAAATGGCAATAGAAACTGTAGTTGAAACCATGAAATCGTTACAGGATTGGGTCGATCTTAAAAATAAAACATGGCCAAAACAATTTGAAGAGAAAGAACAGAAAGCAGAGTTGTTAAGCAATCAACTATTGCAAGGCGATCGCGGCTTTACAACTCCCGAATTATTTTCTCTTTTGAGAGAAGCCAATCTAGAATTTATCAGCATGGCGAATTGGCGACAGTGGGATATCGAGAAGCTATTTAAAGAACCTGATAATTTACCCGTATTTTGGGCATTGGCTTTGCCCGAAGCCACCCTTGAGGAAAAATTACACTTGTATGAATTGCTGCATCCCACTTATCGCCTTTTGGACTTTTGGTGCGGTCACTCCGATCGCGCTTGTCCTTCCACGTCAATAGAAGAGTGGAGTGATGAAGATTGGGAAACGGCGATCGTCGATTTACATCCGATCGCCAAAATGCCACCTATTCAGGAAGCTCTAGAAGAAGCTCGCCAGACCTTGCAATTGTTACCCTTAAGTCAAAAAGTGCCTATTGCAGGAGGACAGCAGGTTTCCCTTGATATAACCATCGCTTCTTGTCTTTTTCCACCCCTATTCGAGTCTCCTCAACCTTTTTCTACTCTACTGGAACGGTGGCAACTCCTCAGACCTGTCAATTTAGAAACCCTAGAACCAACAACTCGCGCCGAAAGCAGCCAACTTTTGCGAAATACGCTAACTGGATTAGAGGCCCTGGGGTATGCCTTCTTAGGGCGATCGTGACAGAAAAATTTGTGGGAGAGGCGATCGCAAACAGGAAAAATGTGGGTACGTTATCCATAAGACGGGACGCACAGTCTTATAACAATGACTAGGAGAGCATTAAACATGAATCTAAAACCGGAATTTCAAACAAAATTTCTACAGTACCTGAACAAGCATAAGCAAGACGATGAAGGTTTTACCTTGATCGAACTGCTGGTTGTTATCATCATTATCGGGATTTTGGCGGCGATCGCCCTTCCCTCCTTGTTGAGTCAAGCCAATAAAGGCAAGCAAGCTGAAGCACGCCAAAACGTCGGCGCAACCGTTCGAGCCGAACAAGCATTCATGCTTGAGAAGGGTTTCTTGACCACAAGTATGGTCAGCCTTGGTCTTGGTCTCCAAACTGCTACCGTGAATTATACCTATGTACTCAAGGGAATAGGAGGGACTGTAGCAGATCAGTTTAACGCTGTAGCAGCTAATGGCAGCCCTAATGTTCGGGCTCTGAAGGCTTATGTTGGGATCGTTGGTGCAGCCGAAATAACTCAAGACGGCGTTACAGAGGCGGCTGCTATCGGTTTTGTGTGTGAGTCTCAAGGTATTGCAACTGCTAACACTGCGAGTGGTACAGGTGATGTAGCCTCTCAAATAGCTCCGCCACCTGCCCTCCCTGCTGATTTCGCAAAGGTGGCCTGTAATGCTGATGCAACTGATGGCAATGCCGGTAAAACCGCAATAACTCCCCCCACAGGTGCCTACAAAAGTTGGAAGTCTCTTGGCCGTTAATTGAAGTCGGCTTCCTACTGTTGGCAGAGTGAGTGGGTAATAAGCAAGTTTTTCCTACTCACTCTTTGTTTTTCCTTCAAGTTACTTTTTATTGTATGTCTCTTGAGGTTGATTGGGGTCAATGCGGTGAAAATGCTTACGAAGTGGGAGATTTTGCTCGAGCCGCCGAGTGTTACGAACAAGCACTTCTAGCAGAGCCAGAGGGAACGGTTTATTATTGGCAGTTGGGTCTGGTGTTATTACTGCAAGGCAAAGCAGATGAGGCACAGACGACTTGGTTGTTAAGGATGCTTGAGGGCAGTTCAGAGCAAGTTGAAAGCTGGACTGAAGAGTTGAAAGGAATTCTTCTCCAAGCTGCTCAGAAACAGGAACAACAAAAAAATAAGCAGTTGGTTTGGGAAATTCGCAACCAAATTCAGGAAGTTGATCCCGCCGATCTCGACAATGGTTTACGTCTCTTAGAACTGGCAATTCAACTCGGCAACTATAGCGGTGAAGAGATTCAAGCGTTTAATATTATTGAACTCCTACAACAAAAATCCCCAGCAGAAATTCAATTCAATCGACTCATATTTTTACTACAACAAATTTTAGGCGCGACTCCATTACATTCCTCATTTTTGGAATTAGCGGAGGCTATTTTAAATAGAGTTCAAAATAGTAACCAACAGCTTAACCTTTTCAATCTATTATTAGAATCTTCTATAAAAATTGGTTTTTTTCAACAACAGCCCAAAATTGCAGCAAAACTAGCAGAGTTTGCCTTGAGATTGTACCCCAAAGATCCGGAGGCAACGAATCATTTAGCAAGACTATATCAAGATTCTCAGCAGCATGAAAAGGGGATCGAAGTTGCTCGAGAGTATGTTTTGCTGGTTGAGTCTCTTGCAGATAAGATTTTTGCTAGTTCTACCCTTTTGAGAGCTTTAATGAATACTGGTGGGCATTGGCATGAAGCTCGCGATCTTTTCCAAAAGCACCAAGAATTAATCCGAGAGGCGATCGCGCAACGTCCTCAAGATTTAAGTCAGCTTCAGATTTTGCGCGTATTCAACAGTTATTTTTTTGCTCCCTACTTCCAAGATTTACCCAGAGAAAATCGCACTATTCAAAATAAAATTATAGAAGTTTGTCAAGAAAACACCCATGTTCAATATGAAGAATTAATTAAAAAACTTTACCAAGATCGTCAAAAACACCAACAAGATCGAGAGGGGAAACTATCTAAGCGCTTGAAAATAGGTTATCTATCTGCCTGTTTGAAAGAACATTCTGTCGGGTGGTTAGCAAGGTGGTTAATTCAGCACCACGATCGCGAAAATTTTGCCATCTATGAATATTTAATTGGCGATCCGGATTTTAGTACTCCTCTGGAAGAATGGTATATTGCTCAAGCTGATGGATTTTACAAATCTAGTTCCAGTGAGGAAATTGCCAACAAAATCTCTGAGGACAAAATTGATATATTAATAGATTTAGATAGTATTACAGTCGATATTACTTTTGCGATCGCATCTCTCAAACCGGCTCCTATTCAAATAACTTGGTTGGGATGGGATGCGTCGGGACTTTCTACAATTGATTATTTTATTGCCGATCCTTACGTTTTACCCGACTATGCTCAAGAGTATTATCAAGAAAAAATCTGGCGTTTACCCCAGACTTACATTGCTGTTGATGGATTTGAAGTCGGTGTACCAACCTTAAGACGCGATGATTTAGATATTGAGGAAGATGCTGTCATCTACTACAGCACTCAAACAGGATATAAACGCCATTTAGAAACAATACGCTTACAACTGAAAATCATTAAGGAAGTCCCAAAAAGTTATTTTTGTATCAAAGGAACTTTGGATAAGGAAGCTATGCAAAATATGTTTTTGTCTCTCGCAGAAGCAGAAGGAATTGCTGGCGATCGCTTGCGTTTTTTGGATGTTGATAAGACAGAATCTATTCATCGTGCTAATTTAAGCATAATGGATATAGTTTTAGATACTTATCCCTATAATGGTGCAACAACAACATTAGAAACCCTTTGGATGGGTGTTCCTTTAGTCACGAGAGTTGGCGAACAATTTTCAGCACGCAATAGTTATTCTATGATGATGAACGCTGGAATTACAGAAGGAATTGCTTGGAGTGATGAAGAGTATATTGAGTGGGGAATACGTTTAGGAAAAGATGCAACATTGCGACAGAATATAGCTTGGAAATTACGGCAATCTCGCCAGACATCTCCTCTTTGGAATGGCAAAAAATTTACTCGTGAAATGGAAAAATCTTATCAGAAAATGTGGCAAAAATATTTAGAGAAGTATTAAAAATAACCCGAGTTTCTAGTTACAAATAGGATACGTTTCGATCCCCCTAAATCCCCCTTAAAAAGGGGGACTTTGGGATTCTCCCCCCTTATCAAGGGGGGCTGGGGGGATCGAATCAATAACTAGCAAGTTGAGTTAAAAATATTATGAGATACACTTAAAATAGGGCGAGACTCGTTCCTCCATCTTAAACCCCGCCTTGGTAAGCTGCTGCTTAATTTCTTCTTGCCATGTTAAACCTTTTATCGGTCTGTAGGATAGACTAGGAAGCGAACAAACTGGGAAAATACTGGGTCACAAGATTTGCACTGACGACGGTTGCGCGAAACCTAAAAATAAAGAGTGAGAGTTAGCCCTTGATTTTAATCAAGGGTCGTCGAACGCGACGGGTTTTAACCCATCGTTATTATTATTTTCCCTTCTGATTCTCAATATATTTTTTAACGTATAATTATGCTATCCTATCTACTGGAGGTGATACAAGATGTATGGATGCCAACAACACTTAATCAAAGATTCCCCAGAGGTCATGGGATTTCTTGAATACATTTGTTCAGAAGCCAATAAGCTAACCAACTGTGGTATCTACTATTGCCGTCAAATGCTATTCAAGGCCGGAAAATTTCTAACAAGAGGAGAACTGGATAAAGAATTAAAAAGTAACATTCACTTTAAAGCAATGCGGTCGGCTTGCGCTCAACAGACATTGCATAGCGTGATTGAATCTTTTGATTCCTATAAAGAGTTATTGAAGCTGTACAAGGAGGAAAAATTACACTTTCACCCCAAACCACCAAATTATAGAAAGAAAGGAGGAATGGCGGTTGTAAGCTATCCCTCTCGATGGGTAAAATTGGTTGATAATCACTTAAAATTCACTCTAGGAAATCAGGTCAAAGCTTGGTTTGGAATTGACCATTTTCTTTTACATAAGCCCTCGAATTTAGAGTTTGAGACAATCAAAGAGTATCGAATCCTTCCTAGAAATGGATGTTTTTACATCGAGTTTGTCTACAAACAACCTGAAGTCAAACCCATTAAAGCCAATAACAACGTTTTGGGAATTGACCCCGGATTAAATAATTGGATAACGGTCGTATCTAATACAGGAAAGTCATTCATTATTGACGGGAAAAAGAACAATCAAAAGTTTGTGCAAATTCCCACTGCCAAGCTCAAAGAGAGACTTGCTCAACTTTGTCAGCAGTACGGAATTAACTTTATCGAGACAGAAGAGAGTTATACCTCGAAAGCATCGTTTCTGGATGATGATTTTCTACCAAAATACGGTGAAAAACCCGAGAGGTGGAAGGCATCAGGGAAGCGAATCAAAAGAGGCTTATATTGCTCTTCTAATGGCAGTTTAATTAATGCTGATTGTAACGGTTCAGCTAATATAATCAGAAAAGTAAGCGCACAGTTAGGTTTCGATCTAACCAAGGCGTGTAGGGCAGTTTTGACTCTGCCAAATCGATATTTTCTGGATTCTCTATCTCAAAAATATCGAAAGCGTTATGAGTGCGGTTTCAACCCGCTCGTAACATCCGCTTAGAATCCACGCGGTTTTAACCCGTGGGGAAGTCAAGGGAGACACCATTCCCCAGTTTGGAAATATCAGCGCGTAATATCATGGCCAATTCTGCGGTTATTCTTCATTGTTCTCAATCGGATTGTCAAACCGCCAATCCCGATCGCCATCAGTTTTGTTCTGCTTGTAATACGCCCCTCATTCGGCACTATTTATGGACGATCGGCGCAGAACCCGAAAGCGATAAATTGGGGGAACTCATCGGCGATCGCTACCATCTCGTGCAACCGCGCATTGTCCTCGACACAAAACCCGCCCTTCTCCCCGAGTTTCCGGAGGAACCTCCCAAGGAAATTTTGTCGTATTTAAGGTTATTTTCTCAACGTCTCCACATTCCCCAAATTTACGGGCGACTCCTCCCCGAAGATACTGCTTCACCTGCAACCTGGTTGTTAGAATACGGAACGCCCCTCGATCGCCAGCAATGCGAAAACGGGCAGGTTTTAACCCCTTTACAAGACCTCTGGCGACAGTCTACTGCTCTGCGTCAGTTAAACTGGTTGTGGCAAATGGCTAAGTTATGGCAACCTCTACAAGAAGAAGGCGTTGCATCTAGTTTACTGTCCCCTTCCCTCTTGAGAACGCGAGATTCTGTACTCAAACTGTTAGAACTACGACAAGATTTAGAACCCGTCACCTTGCCTCAATTGGCACAATTATGGCTATCCTGGGTAACAGACGCATCTCCCCTCATTCGCAAGTTTCTGCAAGAATTATGCGATCGCACCATTGCCCAAGAAATTACCGAATCTTCCCGCCTTCTCACCCTTCTCGATTATGCGATCGCCCAATGTGGAAAATCTCGCCAGTGTCGCTATCAGATTGTCGCCCGCACGGACACGGGAAAGGCGCGATCGCATAATGAGGATGATTGTTACCCTCCCGATAAGCAAGAATTTGACTCGAATAAAGGAGAGTGGCCGCTTGCGATTGTCTGCGATGGAATTGGCGGACATGATGGAGGCGAAGTTGCTTCTCACTTGGCAATAAAAGAGATTAGTCGGCAATTAAGTTCTCTTTTTGCTGTTCGCGATAAGCCCCTCAGACCGACGGCGATCGCGCAATTTCTCGAAAATACCGTTCTCAATGCCAACGATATCATCGGCGATCGTAACAACAAAGAGCGCCGTCAAGATAAACGCCGCATGGGGACGACGGTGGTAATGGCTGCGGCACGCAACCAGCAAATGTTTTTGACTCATGTTGGAGATTCCCGCATTTATTGGCTCACTCGCAATAGTTGCCATCAAGTCACGGTAGATGATGACATTGCCTCGCGGGAGGTGCGCTTAGGCTATGCTTTGTATCGAGATGCACTCACTTTTCCCAGTAGCGGCGCTTTAATTCAAGCGTTAGGGATGAATGCTTCTTCTCGTTTATATCCTACCCTCGATCGCGTTGTTCTGGATGAGAATTGTTTATTTTTACTTTGTTCTGATGGTTTAAGCGATCGCGATCGCGTCGAACAATATTGGCGATCGGAAATTGTGCCGATTTTAACCGGAGAAAAAGATATCGCGACGGTTTGCGATCGCCTAATCGACCTTGCCAATGAAAAAAATGGTCACGATAATGTTACCGTTGCCCTCATTCATTGTCAGATTACTCCCAGTGCGACCAAAGGCGGAAATATCATTAATTTTCCCCTGCATAAAGAGAAAATTCAGAAGAATCTCTCCTCAGTTGTTCCTGAGCAGAGTACCATTAAAGTCGAAGAAAAGAAACAGAAAAATTCCCCCCATCTTCTTCTCTGGTCGATCTTAATTTTTTCAGCATTATTAGGAGGTTTAGGTGTTTTATCTTATTCCTTATTTCCAGAAGTTCGCTATCAAACTAATCGACTGTTAGGCAATACGACAGTAACAACAAATTCAACGCCGAATCCAACTTCTCCTGATGTTTCCATCCCTTCTCCTGGGGCAAATAGTCTCAATTGGCAGCGCTTAAATATTGGAGATGGAGTTATAGTAGAAGAAGCGATCGCACTGCCAACTTCTCCCATAAATTCGACAGAAAAAACCCTAGATTTTGTACAAGTTTTACCCGATACAGTTCTCAAAATTGTTAGTAAAAAAGAAGGGGAAGAGGGAGAAATTTGGTTAAAAATGCAGACTTGTCTCCCTAAAGGCGATCGCGCTAACAGTGGCGATCGCGCAGTTCAACTTCCCGCACCTCCCGAGGCATCAGAGAAACCCCAAGAAACAGAAAAAACAGCAATGCAAACCGGATGGCTGCGAGTTGATATTGCTCCAGAATTAGCAGGGAAATCCATTAATTCTTCAGATTTACCCCGCCCTTGTCGTTGAAAAAAATATGCAAAAATGCTACACTGAAAAGGTTTTTCTAAAACACTCAAAAACCATGGCCGCATCCCGCAAGTATCACATTACCACCTTTGGCTGTCAGATGAACAAAGCCGACTCCGAACGCATGGCCGGAGTTTTCGAGGAGATGGGACTACAATGGTGCGAAGACCCCAACGGTGCTGATGTAATTCTCTACAATACTTGCACGATTCGGGATAATGCAGAACAGAAAGTTTATTCTTATTTAGGCAAACAAGCAAAACGCAAGCACGAACAGCCAGATTTAACCCTAATTGTAGCTGGGTGCGTGGCACAACAGGAAGGGGAACAACTGCTGCGACGGGTGCCAGAATTGGATTTAGTTATGGGACCTCAACACGCAAACCGTTTGGGGGATTTATTGGAGCAAGTTTTTGCCGGCAATCAAGTGGTTGCTACCGAACCGATTCACATTGTCGAAGATATCACGAAACCCCGCAGAAATAGTAATGTTACAGCTTTGGTAAATGTTATCTATGGTTGCAATGAGCGTTGCACCTATTGCGTCGTCCCCAATGTGCGCGGGGTGGAACAGTCTCGCACCCCCGAGGCGATCCGTACAGAGATGGAAGAGTTAGGACGACAAGGATACAAAGAAATCACGCTATTGGGGCAGAATATCGACGCTTACGGACGCGATTTGCCAGGCAGTACCCCAACAGGTCGTAATCAGCATACCCTCACGGATTTGCTCTATTTCGTCCATGACGTACCGGGGATCGATCGCCTTCGTTTTGCCACCAGTCACCCCCGCTATTTTACCGAACGTTTGATTCGTGCTTGTTACGAGTTACCGAAGGTGTGCGAGCATTTTCACATTCCCTTTCAATCGGGGGATAATGCCTTGCTGAAGGCGATGGCACGGGGATATACTCACGAAAAGTATCGCCGCATCATTGCTAAAATTCGGGACTATATGCCGGATGCGTCCATTAGTGCCGATGCGATCGTGGGATTTCCTGGAGAGACGGAGGAACAGTTTGAAAATACATTGAAATTGGTGGAGGATATCGGTTTCGACCAGTTAAATACGGCAGCTTATTCTCCTCGTCCCGGTACTCCTGCTGCTTTATGGGAGAATCAAGTCTCGGAAGCAGAGAAGCGCGATCGCCTACAACGATTGAATCGTTTGGTGGAGGTGAAAGCAGTAGAAAGAACTCAACGCTATGCTGGACGCATTGAGGAGGTTTTAGTGGAAGATCGCAACCTCAAACACCCTTCTCAAGTGATGGGACGCACCCGAGGCAATCGTTTGACGTTTTTTGAAGGGAATATTGAGGAATTGAAAGGCGCGATCGTGCGTGTAAAAATCACAGAAATTAGGGCATTTAGTTTAACTGGGAAACTTATGGACGTTCCCGCATTGGTCTGATACGAAGCAATACATTTTGAAAAACATCATCATGTTAAAATTTAGAATTGATTATACATTTCTTGGATTAAACGTAATTCTTATTTGTTTGAATATAGTCTATTGGCTTTCTTCAACTATTCCCCTACATGACGGTCTTCTTACATTACAATCATTTCATGTTTTTTATAGAGATTTTTTGTTGCATGGAGAGCTACCAGCATGGCTACCCTATAATTTTTATGGTTTACCCAGCGACTACTATTTACTAACATTCCTCTCTCCATTTCAGTATTTTGCTTTCTTTTTAGGTAAAGTATTTCACATTAAAAATACGTATTATCTCTTTTTATTTTCTGTTTACCTCGAACAACTTCAACTCCTGACAGGGTCTTATTTGTTATCGAAAAAAGTGTTGCATCAGAAAATTTCAATTATATTTATGTGTGCTGGAATTCTTTTGAGTTCTTTTTTGTATATACAACCTTTCTTTAATTTTAAACTATTTAGTTTTTTCCCTTTAGTATTTTTTCTGATTTTAAAATTTTTAGACAATTTTAATTTTTTGTACCTTGGTCTGACGGGAGTAATCCTAATTTTATCTCTATTCGGCAATGCTGCCTTTTTAGCACCTATTTTGATTTATATACCCCTTCTTTTTTTATTAATTGTTTTATTAAAAGGGAACTACCTAAAACTCAATATAGCATTTTTAAAAAAACGATTAAAAGGATTATTAAAGCCTTGGTTTGTTTTATTTTGTGTTATCCTACTTCTTCTTGCTTTATGCTATTTATTTATTGCTTCGGAAGCTCTTAACTTCAGTGTATTGACAGCCGTAGGTCGAGATCCTAGCACTAGGAAAGTTCCACTCAGCGAGTTTTTAACCTATGGAGGAAGCACTTCTATACTCAGGTATTTAGAGTTTATATGGGGCATAGGCTTCTCAGAAGCAGTAATTTATGTAGGGTTGATCCCCATCGTATTTTTGATATACTCAGTTCTTTTTGTCAGAAATACAATATTTTATAGTTCTTTAATATGTTTACTTGCAATACTAGCTGTTGGCTTAGGCCGTCAAGGTCTCATAGCCCCAATAATTTATCATCTTCCACTTTTGAGCTATTATCGCCATATTGGACTTCTTGTACCCGTAGCAAAAATATTCCTTTTACTCTGTGCATCATTAGGAATCGATCATTTCTTCGAGAGTTTGTCAACTAAAAAAAGAAAAAAGAACCAAAAAACCCTTATAACTTGTTCTATCATTATTGTCTTCCTATCTTCGCTCTACTTTTTATTTGAGGATAATCCATTTTTTTTAAACTTTCCATCTCATGCGCTAAATCCCTACTTTTTGAACGGATTTGCAATAGCTTTGCTGCTGTTATTTCTTGTTGTTAATGTGTATTTTTTTCATAGAAGTAGCAGAAAGATAAAGTCAATTTTAATTTATAGTTTCTTAATACTTTATTTGCTCGATATATTTTCTTGGCATTTATCATATCTAATTTTCAGTGATAGTTATTCACCTGACAGTGTAAAATCTTTTGTTGTTGAAAATTATGACCTCCAAATGAAAAGATTTGAAACTATAAATCAATTAAAAAATAGTCGTTCGTTATCAGTATTTCGCGATATTGCAGCGAGTAAACCCGAATTTGCACGTTATGGAATTATATATACTTTTGCTGATGCTGACCCCTGCATTCCTATATATCGACAAGATTTTTGGACTACATTTGTTGATGATTTTATGAAACTAAGACTTTCTTTTCAAGAAAAACAAACAGGAAAGTTACCTGAAAATCGCCAAGGTCATTATGGCACACTTTTTCCAACTTATGATGATTCTTTGTTTTACAACACTATTGGATGTACTGCCTCTAAAATTAGGTTTGGTATTCCTTCTGAAAACTTGAGACAAGAGTTTAATAATGATGATGTCACCACAATTTTACAAAAATTAGACAATCCCAATGCCATTATTGTTAATGAATATGGTAACAACAAACCAAGAGAATTTTTAGAGGATATTAATTCTATTAACGATCTACAAAATGATTTGCTTAACGTTAAGATTGTTGATTTTTCCTTGAATTCATTAGAACTCGATATTGAGCTAAAAAAAGAGCCTACAACACCTCTATGGCTTATATACGCTGATGCCTTTCATCCCAGTTGGCAGGCTTTTGTAAATGAAAAACCTGCCAATATTTTTATGGCAAATTATGCTTTTAAAGGCATAAAACTGACGAATTTAAAAATGGGTGTCAATCATGTTTCTTTCCATTTTAAACATCTTAGGAAAGTGCGAGTTTTTCTTACCATTGTCCTTTTCTTAGTTTCCTGCTGTTTGATTATGTTGACATTTCTAAATATTTTCACATTTGAACGTTCCTAAAGGCTAACTATTGAGATGTAATCCCTCAAAAAGCCGTATCTTCCTGTACTTTTTCCTGGTACATCTTAGGAAAGTTGCGTCGAACATAGTCCTGTAAACATTTATCTAGTCGAGAGTCTTCATGCTTAGAAATCAAATTAGATAACAGGTGCACAAATCGCCAAGGGCGAAGAATATATTGAGTACCAAAGAATATTAAGTGTGCTAGAATGCGAAGAAGGTGGAGTTCCTTGGTCGAGATATTCTTGCACCAAGAAACCGTTCGAGTCGGATCGACTAAAGAGTGTAAACTTAAAAAATAATCATCAGAAATTTCAGGAATTTTATTCTCTTCCCTAAGTTCTTGGAACAATTCTGAACCTGGATAGGGGGTAAAATTAGTAATTGATACATCATACACACCACCCCAAGCTATTTTGACTAAAAACCAGACGGTTTGCCAAACGTCGTAACGGGTTTCGTTGGGAAAGCCAATAACAATGTTAAATTTAGTAATCAAGCCGCTTTCAATGGCTGCCTTCATAGAATTTAACATTCGGTCAATTCTGACCCCTTTTTTGATTTCTTTCAATGTTTTACTCGAACCCGTTTCAGGAGCAAAGGTTAAATTGTAACACCCCGTTTCGTAGAGGAGTTGACAGACTTCTTTGTCAATTGCTTCTGTGCGAGTTCCACTGGGTAATTGCCAAGTAAAATGAAGATTGCGTTCCTTAATGAGTTGGCAGAATTTAACAACCCATTTTTTTTGCACGATGGCCGTGAGGTCATAGAAGTCTACATTAGTAACATTGTATTTTTTGAGATATAGTTCGATTTCATCTAAAACTAATTCGGGTTGACGTGGAATCCATTTCGTTGTCCACATAGTAGGATTGGAACAAAAGGTACAGCGATGAGGGCAACCTCTTGTCGCAATCATTGGCATACTGCGTCCCCGGTTAATGCCAGAACTCAGATTATTGTTTAAATAAGTTTCCAGAGGCACGAGATGCCAAGCAGGGAGTGGAATGTCATCAATTGCTTTTATTCTTCCCCTTGGAGGAGTTCGCAAAATTTGTCCATCCTGTCTTAGGACCAAACCGTTCACTTCTTTCATGGTGGATGGATTTGCCAAGCGATCGACAACTTCTACTAAGGTTTCTTCTCCTTCTCCTAAGACACAATATTCTACAGCCGAACAGTTTTCTAGAACAAATTCGGGCAGGGCAGTAATATGCTCTCCTCCCGTCAGTATGGGAACTTGCGAAAATCTCTCTTTTAAGGACTCAATCAGTTGTCGAATGTAAGGCCAATCCTGAGAAAACATACAACTGACTCCGATTAAATCGGTATGGGGGGGAACTCGTTCTACAATTTCGTCCTTTAACAGACCTGTTGCCACTATTTCATTATCAAATAGAGATGTTCTTTGGAACGGGGCTTCGCCAAGTGCATCTACTATAGTCACCAAATGCCCGGCTTCGATTAAACTGGACGCAAGATAAGCAAGTCCAATGGGGGGGGTCAAGGAACCAGTACCAGAATGACGAGATATTAAAGCAGGAGGACGAACTAAGGTTATATGAGACATGGGAGAGCGATCTGGGAATCGGTTTTTAGGAAATCTTGATCTCATTATCCCATCATGTTGTCAAAATTAATGTTAAGAAAAAATTATTTTTTATTTGCTTCAATGATCGTGTTTAGGAAGAGCAACCATGATACATTGATATCCCAATAATTCAGGCATGAATTTAGTTAATACAGCTAATAGTCGATTCATTATAACCATTAAAGGGTTATTAGCTGATAGACCTAGTACAAGTTCAATAGGCATTACACTCATCATTTCTTTAACGACTTTGTATCCATTATTTTCTAAAAGATGACGAACAGTGTGGCGTGTATAGAAACGATAATGAGTTTTATCTAAAATGCCTCGTTCGGTATAGTTCCAACGCCCTATTAATAGAAATAAGCGAATTGTAATATTCGCAATGTTAGGAACTGAAACTAAAAGTTGACCATGTTTATCCAAGACTGAGTGACAATCTCTGAGTAAAATTTCTGGAAATCGAAGATGCTCTAGAATATCTAAAAGTAAAACTTTATCAAATTTCTCCCCTTTTAATTGAAGTACTGCATCTTCTAATCCATTTTCAAGATCTGCTTGAATAAACCTCTGAAATTTATTTTTAATATCGGGATCGTTAATTAAATCTATTCCTGTAACCTTATTATTGTTTTGAGAAATTAGAGAAGCGAAAAATCCTTCACCGCAGCCAATGTCTAATATATTAGAGTTGCTTCCTACAAGTTTTACAAAAAAATCATGACTTGAATATTTACTTTTTTTGATTGGATAGTGAATATAGTATTCTTTATACTCTGGATATTTTTTAATGGAATGGATAGTTTTTTTGTATCGTCTTACAGATTGAAAGACATCTTTAGCATACTTTAATCCATTAACGTAGCAAATTTCATTTCCATAGTAGGTAGGAATTGGCACTTCTTTAATAGAGAATTTTTGATGATGAAGTTTGATGATGATTTCAGTATCAAAATGAAAATCATTGGTCATGGCAGACATATCAATTTGCGCGAGTGCTTTAAGATTATAGGCACGATAACCGCTATGGAATTCAGTTAAATTCATACCTAATGACCAGTTTTCAAAAGTTGTTAATATTTTATTGCCAATAAATTTGTATAAAGGCATTCCTCCCTTAATTGCTCCCCCATAATTAGGCATCATTCTTGACCCAAAGACAGCATCAGCTTCACCTGTAACAATGGGATGATAAAGATGAGATAAAATTTCTGGCGCATATTGACCATCACCATGTAAAAGCACAACAACATCAAATCCTCGATCGATTAGATATTGATAGCCTAATTTTTGGTTTCCCCCGTAGCCTAAATTTTTCGGATTTTTAAAAACCTTTAAATGTTTTATTTTCATAGTAGTTTTATAATCATTAGCCAGTTCATAAGTATTATCTTGACTTGCATCATCAAAAACAACGACTTCTTTCACATTGTTCCAAACATTTTGAGGGATTCGCTTAAACACTTTTGCTAGGGTGTCTACTGCATTATAAGCAACAATCAAAATACCTATTTTTTTTCCTTGATTATCAGCTTGATTATTGGCAGGTATATTGAGAATAGATTGACGTTTTCTCTTATTTTTTCTCACTTGCAAAGTCATTAGTTTTGGGTGTATCTCGGTTTTACAAAAATACCTAAATTGTGGTAGAAGAAGAGTAAAATAAACTGAAAAGAGGATAAAATAGATGAACTTGAGTCCAGAAGAAAAAGAAAAGCTAGAAGAACCCGCGAAAGCGATCGCTAAGACTATACACCAAAATATGTCATCTGACAAACTAAAATCTGGTATCAAACAAATTATTTATTTACAATCATCCTAACCTGCACTGACGTTAATTCAGTATGTTTACAAAACTGAGATGCACCCAGACAATGACTCTATTTGATAGAAGAATTGTATAACATTTTTTCGCAGGAGATTTTCTTTGGGCAGGGCTTCGAGTTCCTTGACTGCTTGCTTTTGGACATTTCCCCGTCCCAATAGTCGCAACCACAAGGTTTCTGTTGTTTTGGGAAGTTGGTGAATCACTATAATTGCCGTGTTCCAACTTGCACTCAGATAGTAGATTCCTTGTTCATCTTCTTTTGAGGAAGGGACAGCCGAGAAACTTTTCAGAAAATTGGTAGAAGCGGTAGGAGTGAGTATCCACAATTTTGGGATTTCGCGATCGCCTACTGGGATTTTAGTGCGATTTTCCTCTCGTTCTAATTCTGCCAGCAGGACGAATAGTTTCATCATACAAGTGCGAACATCACTCTGGGCGATCGGATTGCGGAATGGTTCAAAAAGGGCAGGAGTTGTGGTTAATCGTCCGAGTAAACCTAGATTTTTTCGGTGTTCGGTTTTGGTAGAAGAAGGAGTAAATAAAAGGTCGATTTGACGACCTTCTGAATGAATTTCTTTGCTAGTTTCGACAATACCGAGGGGAGATAGGAGTTCGCTGAGGTATGGTTTGGCAAATTGGTCGTGGATGAAACGAGTCACAGGTTAATGAACAATTATTCAATATCAACAGCATAACAGAGGCAGCGCGATCGCGAAGTTGTCGAGTTATATCGTCAGCGTTGGGGCATTGAGGATGCTTTAGAGGCTTTGCTAAAAAAAAGAAATGGGAGAACCTCGATCTTTCTTTGTAAAATGTGAAGGAGACGGAAAATTGCCAATGTAATTCAGAATGCCATTCAGACCCTTGCTTGCTCGATGGTTAAAAATAGCCCCAAAACTTTCTCTCTACTGGATTCTTAGTGTTCCTTTTGCGCTACAGATAGCGATCGCCGTTGGGTTAACAGGCTTTTTATCTTTACAGCACAGTGAGAGAGTCGTGGATAAGCTGGCCGAAAATCTGATGGAGGAAGCCGGCGATCGCGTTCGCGAAAACCTACAGTATTATCTTAATGCTCCCCACCTCCTACAACAAATTTATCGCTCAAACTTGCGAAGCGGACAGTTAAACCTCAAGGATTTAGCAAGATTAGAACGGTATTTTTGGTATCAACTGCAAGAAAGCGACAATATTGAGAGTTTGTCTTTTGCCAACGAACAAGGGGAATATATCAGCATTGAGCGCGATCCGGCTCAAGCCACTTTATCCGAACGCACCTTCCTCACAACCCTGCGGACTTCAGAAACTGCTTCTCAGTTACACAGCTATCTCGCCATTCAGCCAGGAGATCGCTCAGAACTCCTAAATATCCCCGAATTCGATCCCCAGACCCTACCTTGGTATGAAGCCGCCAAACAAGCCAAAACAAGTACCTGGAGTTATCCTGTCCCCTCCCCAGAACAGCCCCATTTAACCCTCAAGGCAACCCTGCCCATTTATAATGAAACTGGATTTTATGGCGCGATCGCCACGGAAATTTCTCTACATCCCCTCAATGAACTGCTGCGAAATCTCAACTTAGGTCAAACCGGTAAAGCCTACATTATCGATCGCGATGGTCAGATTATCGCCACCTCAACCCCAGAATTACCCGTCACTGGAAAAAAACACCTTAACCTGCAAAATAGCCGCGATCGCGCCCTACAAGTCATTGCCAAGGAACTCCTACCTCGCTGGAAAAATATCGAGAACCCCGAAAACTTAACATTAACCTTTGACGGAGAAAAACAATATCTGCGAGTTGTTCTCTTTCAGGATGAGAGCAAACTAGAATGGCTGGTTGTTACCATTGTTCCCCATAGCGAATTTAGAGGAGCAATTCAGGAGAGTCGGCGCGGCATTATCCTCATTTGTATTGTCGCCCTCGGAGTGTCTATTCTCTTAGGTATCGCAACGACAATTTGGATTCTGCGTTCCTTATCTCCCTTGCGAGTTGCCAGTCGCACCCTAGCCCGAGGGGAATTCAACAAGGCGATCGCCCCCACCTCTGGCATGGGAATTCGTGAATTAGATACATTTCAGCACAGTTTTGCAGCCATGTTGGAGCAAGTCCAAACCTCTTTTCAGCAACTGGAGGAAAGCAACGAAAATCTACAAACCCGCGTTGAAGTCAGCCAAGATACATTACGACTGTTAAAACGTGCCGTAGAAGCCTCCAGTAATGGCATCGTCATTAGTGATGCCCGAGGGCGAGGGAGCGATTTTCCCATCATCTATACTAACCCTGCCTTTGAAAGCATTACTGGCTACCGAGAGATTGAGGTACTGGGGCAGAATTTCTTATCTTTTCAAGGGAGAGAGTCAGAACAACCTGAACTGGAAACCTTAAAAATTGCTTTGGAAAAGCAGGAAACCTGCCGAGTGATTCTGCGAAATAGTCGTAAAGATGGCACTTTATATTGGAATGATATCGCCGTCGCCCCCGTGCGCGATCGCGATGGGCAAGTTACGCATTTTGTCGGCATTCAATCGGATATTAGCGAACGTCAAGAAACCCTCGAAAACCTTCAGCACCAAATCGATCGCATTTTACTGTTCAAACGCATTACTGAAGACATTCGTGCCAGCTTAGAACTTGAGGAAATTTTCACCACTGCAGCCGAACAAATCGGCCAATTTCTCCGCGTTACGCGCTGTCAGATTATGACCTATAAACAGGGAACAGGGAATAGGGAACAGGCAACAGGAGGGAATAGGGAACAGGAAATTATATCCCAAGAGACTCTTCCTCTCGTTGCTGAATATGTTCTTCCGGGTTACACTTCCCATGCTCCTTTTGAAATTCCCGTGGCGGGAAATATCCACGCCCAAACGATGTTAAGTCAGGATGCGGCGGTTATTTCTGCTGATGTCTATGCCGATCCCCTCCTCAAAGACATGGAGCCATTGTGCCGTCAGATGGAACTCAAATCAATGGTTGCCATACGAACCTCCTATCATGGGGAAGCTAATGGCTCCATCGCCGTACATCAATGCGATCGCCTGCGTCAATGGACAGAGGATGAGATTGAATTATTGGAGTCTTTAGCCGCAACAGTAGGGATCGCGATCGCCCAAGCGACTTTCCTCAAACAGGAGAAACAACAGCGTTTAGAACTCGATCGGCAAAACCGCCAACTACAGCAAGAAATCCACGAACGTCAGCAAATGGAAGAAGATCTGCGCGCTTCTCGAGAACGCTTGGCATTTTTGGTGGAACAAACCCCCATTGCTATTATTGAATGGAAACCCGATGGCGAAGTTGTTGCTTGGAATTCAGCCGCCGAAATGATTTTTGGTTATAGTAAAGCCGAAATTTTAGGACAATACGGTTTTGATTTACTCGTTCCCCCAGAAGTTAGCGAGTCCGTTGAGCAAATTGTTGCCGATATTCTGCAACAGCAAGGGGGCACCTGTAGCATCTATGAAAATCGTACTAAGGACGATCGCGCGATCGTTTGTGAATGGCACAATACCAAATTAGTAGATGGTCGCGGTAATATTGTCGGTTTAGCTTCAATGGTGGTAGATATCACTGCCCGCAAACAAGCAGAACAAGCCCTGAAAGAACGAGAAGCACGCTTTCGCGCTATTTTTGAGAATTCTGGCATCGGTATTGGTTTGACCCGCCTGGATAGGGTCATTCTCGATGGCAATTCTGCCTTACAAAAGCTCCTCGGTTATTCAACAACGCAATTGCAACAATTACAACCCTTTGACTATATTCACCCTGACGATATTGATAGCGATCGCGCGGAATGGGAGGAACTTGTTGCAGGGATGCGAGATAATTATCAGGTAGAAAAACGCTATATTCGCCAAGATGGAAAAACAATTTGGGTGCGCGTCACTCCCTGCGCCATCGGACAAAACGGACAAGTAGAATATACATTCTGCATGATTGAAGACATTGACGAACGCAAAGAAGCTGAATTGGTTCTCCAAAAATCTAAAGAAGCGGCGGAAACTGCCAGCTATGCTAAAAGTCAGTTTCTGGCTAATATGAGCCACGAACTTCGCACCCCTCTCAATGCGATTATTGGCTTTACTCAGGTTATGGAACGCGATCGCGCCCTTTCCTCAGAACAGCAGGAGTATTTGGGGATTATTCACCGCAGTGGGGAACATCTTCTCGAACTCATTGACGAGATTCTCGACTTGGCTAAAATCGAAGCAGGTCGTATTAGTCTGAATGAAGAAAGTTTTGCGCTTTATGCTCTCCTCGATACTATTGAAGAGATGTTACATCTCAAAGCAGAAGCCAAGAAATTGCAGTTGATTTTCAATCGCGCTGATAATATGCCCCAATATCTCATTGGCGATCGGGGCAAACTTCGCCAGGTTCTCATCAATCTTCTCAGTAATGCCATTAAGTTTACCCATCAAGGTAGCATCACCCTGCGAGTTAGTCAGGGAACAGAGATTCCTCTTCTTGGTCAGGAGGAAATTGAGCGGGATAAAAAGCCTCAGACAACGATTACTTTTGAAGTCGAGGATACGGGGGATGGCATCGATGGGTCAGAATTTGACAGCCTTTTTGCGGCTTTTGAACAAACGCAAACAGGTAAACAAGCACAAACTGGGACGGGGTTAGGACTACCTATTAGCCGCAAGTTCGTGCAAATGATGGGAGGAGATATTGCTGTGAAAAGTACAGTGGGTCAAGGTTCAACCTTTTATTTTACACTGCCGTTCCAAATCACAGACATTGTGGAAACCGTTCCTCGCCAACAGCAAGCGAAGGTGTTAGGGTTGGCTTCTTCTCGCACCTATCGCATTCTCGTGGTTGACGATCGCCCTGAAAATCGACAATTAATGCTTAAACTCTTACAAACCGTTGGCTTTGAGGCACAAGATGCAGCCAATGGTCAGGAGGCGATCGCGGTTTGGGAGTCTTGGAGTCCCCATTTAATTTGGATGGATATGCGAATGCCGGTGATGGATGGTTATGAGGCGACAAGGCGCATTAAAGCAACGGTTAAAGGTCAGGCTACCGTCATTATTGCGCTGACGGCCAGTGCTTTTGAGGAACAACGCGCGATCGTCCTTTCCGCAGGATGCGATGATTTTGTTCGCAAACCTTTTCAGGAGCATATTATTTTTGAGAAAATGGAACAGTATTTAGGTGTAGAGTATGTTTACGAGGAACAGATTCCTGAAGAAGTTACACCGCAAACAAGTGAGTCTTTATTATATTCTAATCCTATAATGCTTGCCAGTAGTAGACCTCGGGAATGGTTAGATGCGTTAGAAAAAGCAGGAATTGAAGCCAATGGTAAAGCGATCGCGCAACTGTGCGAACAATTACCCAAATCTCATCAAGATTTACAGCGTGCTTTGATCGATTGGGTGAATAATTTTCGCTTTGATAAAATTACAGATTTAACAGAAACAATTCGCAAAAATGAGCAATAATTCTTAATAATTAAATTAACGATTTTTTAATGCTTTTGGAGTATTAATGTTAGTGATTACAGGAATTATCATTTGGTTTCAAACTCGGCCGCGTCAATAATTCCTGTTTCCTAAGATTTCTAAATTGCCAGTTGTGCATTGAAAGAACCATAACCCGAGGCAATAAATAAACTCGGGGAAGCGATCGCAATTTCGGCTTCTTCGGGAATTAATGGCATTGCAAACAAGTAACCCTGTCCCTCTTCACATCCTAAACGATGTAATTGCTCCAACTGTTCTGGGGTTTCGATTCCTTCGGCGATCGCATTCATGCCCAATTGATGCGCTAGAGTAATAATCGTTTCCACAATCTTTAAATTATCACTCCTTTCGCACATTCGCTGCACAAAAGAGCGATCGATTTTTAAAGTATTGACGGGAAAACGCTGTAGGTAACTCAAAGAAGAATAGCCCGTGCCAAAATCATCAATACTTAATTGAATCGCCCGCATTCGTACTTGAGATAAACGAATCACGATCGCATCAACATCTTCCATTAACATACTTTCTGTTAGTTCCAACTTTAAACAGTTCCCTTTCAATCCTGTTTCCGCCAAAATGCGATCGATTTTAGCTAAAAATTCCGGATCTTTAAGTTGTTGTCCGGAAAGATTGACACTCATAATCAACTTGTTACCGATCGGAAATTGAGTTTGCCATTCTACCTTTTGACGACAGGCTTCTCGTAGCACCCATTCCCCGATCGCCACAATTAACCCAGTTTCTTCAGCGATGGGAATAAACTCATCGGGGGAAATCCAACCGTTTTGGGGATGCAACCAACGAATTAAGTCTTCAAATCCTTGTAATTGCCCCGATCGCAAATTTACGATCGGTTGGTAAAAGACGCGAAATTCTTCCTCTAATAAAGCGCGGCGCAAATCCTGCTCAACTTGTAAGCGTTGCAAGGCGATATCGTGTAGAGTTTGATTAAAGATTTCATATCGCGCCCGTCCTTTGGCCTTCGCTTGATACATGGCCAAATCGGCATTGCGTAAGAGTTCTTCAGGATGCGCGTATTGGGGAGAGGAAAAGGCAATACCAATACTAGCCGTTGTAAATACTTCATGGCCGTCTAATTGAAAAGGAGATTGTAAAGCCGTGCCAATTTCTTCAGCCAAGGAAGTAGCCTGTCGCCAACTGCGAATATCATCCAGTAAAATCGTAAATTCATCTCCTCCGAAGCGAGCAACAATATCTGTTGGACTAATCAAAGTTTTCAGGAGATTGGCGATCGCAATGAGTAATTTATCCCCCAGTAAATGTCCCAAACTATCATTAACAATTTTGGAGCGATCCAAGTCCAAAAATAGAACGGCGAACTGATAATTAGGGTTCTGGCGAGCGAATTTGAGGGCGCTTTCAAGACGTTCTCCAAATAAGACGCGGTTGGGCAGATCCGTCAGGGCATCATAAAAAGCTCGATGACGCAGTTGTTTTTCAACTTGCTTGCGATCGGTAATGTCCTGCAAGGAAACCATATAAACTTGTTCGCCTTCCCACTCAAGGGACGATAATCTCATTTCTACGGTACTGGTTTGACCGTTAGCTTGCAGGAGGTCGAGTTCGGCAATGCGTTCGTCTACGGCCATGGGAATGCCGAATTCACAATCGATGAGATTCTCTGCTTTGCGGTTAAAGAGGGTTAAGGCGGCTGGGTTGGCAAAGCGGACGATGCCTTGGCGATCGACCAAGAGAATGCCGTAGGATGTATTGCGAATGATGGTATGCAGCCGTGCTTCTCCCTGACGCAGTGCCTTTTCTGCTTGTTTGCGATCGGTAATGTCGATCGCCAATCCTTCGATGATTGTTTCTCCTTTTTGCTTGCGTCTACCCAAAGAGCGATCGTATAACCAATGCCAGTTTCCCCTTATATCGCGAATGCGGTATTCGATTTCAAAGTCTTGCCCTTGGAGACAATTGGCCATAGCCCGATCGACTTTGGCTCGATCCTTGGGGTGGATAGAGTCTTGCCATAGGTGAGGATTGGTGTCGAGGTGGTAGAGAGAATAACCCAACATCGATTCGATACTGGGGGAATAATAAATCCGACCTTGGTTCTCGGAGAACCCATAGATTAAGTCGGGAGAATTTTCAACCAGCCGCTTGTATTTAGCTTCGCTCAGTTTTAAGGCTTGTTCCGCAGCAATGCGATCGCTGATATCTCGGGCGATCGCATAAATAGATTGCCCTTGAGGCAAGGGAACCGCAGTCCATTCTAACCAATGATATTGCCCGTTTTTACCTCGATAGCGATTTTTGAAGTCGCGCAGAGATTCTCCAGCTACAACTTTTTCATAGACGTTTTGGGTAATTTCTCGGTCTTCGGGATGAATAAATGCCTGAAAAGGTTGCGCCATCAATTCTGAGAGAGAATAGCCGAGAACTTTCTCCCAAGAAGGACTCAAACGTTTAAAGTTGCCGGAAAAGTCGGTGAGGCAAAGCAGATCGGGAGAGAAGGTAAAAAATAGCTCTCGTTCTCGTTCGACTTCTTTGCTTTCGCTAATATCAAATATTGTCCCGATAAGTCGCAAAAGCTGCCCTCTCGAATTTAAAATGGGTTGAATTTTCAGAAAAATATGCCGCGTTTCTCCACTAGGCCGCCGGATTTTTAACTCTATTTCTCCGGATTGACCGAGGGCAATAGTGCGATCGCGCAATCGATGAAAACGCTTTCGGTCTTCAGGATCGAGGAGGGCGAGAAATTGAGCGTAGGTGGGGGGAGGTTGCTGGGGATCGAGTCCGCAAATCTGAAAAGTTTCTGGAGACCAAATAATAGTTTTGGCGATCGCGTCAAATTCCCAACTGCCTGAAGGGGTAACATTTTGAGCCTCTAATAAACGAGTGCGTTCTCGCAACAATTGTTCCTCAGATGCTCGGCTGCGTTGGAGTTCTCGTCGCAATTGTTGATTTTCGGCTTCGAGACGAGTAACAGGATCTCGACAGGGTGGGGAAGATAAAATGATCTGTTTTTCTCGTTCTAACCAATCGAGAATCATTTCCAAGACAGAGGGTGTTTTATGAGGTGCGCTTATTTCTTCCCAATCACAAGGGATATTTTGCACTGCCGATCGCAAGCAGAGTAAAGGTATGGTATTGGTGAGATCGGAGTATTGCCAATACTGGCATTTTTGACAGGCCAAATTGCCCCCGACAGGTTGACCGCATAAAATATAGTCTGGGCGATCGCGACACTCCTCGAGGTGAAAATAGGTTTCTGTGGAGACTCGCTGAACGGTATAGCCCTGTTCTTCCAGTTGGTTTTCTAAGTCGGGAAATGATTCTGGGGTGTTCTCAACTAGCCAAATTTTTGTTTTGGGGGTTTTACTGCGATCGCGGTTCATGTTTCTTATCCTGAAATAGCTTTGCCCGATGGCACGGATATCTTTAACCGTAAAAGTGAATTGTAAAAGTGAACTATTGCGAACTCATCTAAAATCCAGCGATCTCGAAAACTTTGATTTCAAGATTATCCACCTTACTCAATTACCCCGATTTATCAGAGAATAAGTTGGATGTCTTAAATTCTCTAGATACTGAACTCGTACTCACCGAATTAAATTGAATGATTTTGTTTCTCTGGATTTCACCAGCTTATGTAACCAGTTATACCACAAACGCCGCATTTTTCCGAATTTTATTAATTATTTCAATTTTTATTTAAGTTATAATTATAAAATCCAAAGAAAAATTATCGAGCAACTATTTTTCGCAAATGGTGGGGAAAAGAGCAAGTTTATTGGCAGCAATTTGCATCGCGTCTATATCCTCTGTTAACCAAGTATGAGCCTTAGTACAATCGTGAGCAATGAGTAATCCCCAAAGACGAGAAGTTAAAATAGGGACGACAAGATTCGCACAAATCTGCAAACTGCGGAGAAATTCTTGGTGGCAGGGATGCAAAGGTTCGGTTTCAATATCCGCGATCGCGCGGATGCGCCCTTGTTGGTAGAGAAGGGCATATTCATCATTAAAGCATTCGTCGGCTCCCGTACTACCAAAAATGGAGAATTCTGGTGCTTTTAAGGATTCAAAAGTAACTTGACCTTGCCATTGTCGATAAAAGTAGTAAAGGAGGACGCGATCGCAGTTCAAACGGTAGCGCAGTTGCGTGACAGTTTCTTGTAGGAGTCGATCTTGTTGCAGCTTGCGGGATAGTTGCGCGGTCAGTTTTCGTAGTCCAGGATCGGGCATGGGTATGGGTTTGAGCGATCGTTTTTGTTTGTAATTATCTTGTAAAGAAGCCTCTGGTTAAAACCAAAGGCATATCAACTCAAAATTAAACAAAATGTGAATAACTTTTTATTTTTATTCCAAAACTGCTTTGAGGAGAACATCAGTTAAGCTAATTTCCGCCTTATCGATATCTTCAATAGTCACAGTATTGACAATATCAAACTTAGCACCCGCCGCGTGAAGGCGATCGTCAAGAGCAACAAGAAATTCCGTTGCTAACTTATCGCGACCGATTTGAATGAGAGAAATGCCTAATTCCTCATCGCGATCGATCTTACGAGAGGCTTCAATAATCAAGCGCATCACCGACTTGCGATCGTCTGGCGTTCCATCGGTGACAATCACAATTGTTTCCCCATTGGGTTTCGCTTCTCCCGCTTCCTTGCGCTGGAAATAATTATCGAGGGCATCATAGAGAACTGAAGCAAGGTCGGTTTTGCCCATGGGGTCGTGTTCTGCGAAAACTTGGGAAACCTTATCGGGGGTAACATTATCGTAGCGTTTGAATCTCCCTGAAAAGAGATAAACCGTAATACCATCGGGGTCGAATTTGTCGCATTCTTTCGCGAGGGCAAGGGTAGACTCTTGGATGGCAACCCAACGACTCTTGCCACCAGGCTGATCTTGAGTGGACATACTGCCACTCTTGTCGATGATTACAGTATAGTCGCGCTCTTCAACAATTGAGTTACTCACGGCTCGATCGCTCTCCTGAACTATAGGTTTACTTTTACTCTAGCGTATAAGAGGGTGTGGG
>NZ_JAYGHV010000388.1:0-36793 GCF_034932145.1 Spirulina sp. 06S082
ATGGCTGGCTACCAAACGGGTCTACTACTTTGTTATATGCCCCAGGGGGGACGGGCAAAACGTTACTTGGATATGATTTTGTTTATCACTTGTTAACAGGACTTGATTGGAACGAATTTTCCGTTCCAAAAAGAACAAAAGGATTGATTGTTCAAACTGACGAAACTGAATCAGACATGATTGGGCATCTCACTGCTCGGGGATTCACTGACGAGATGGATGTGAAGATAAAGACCGATTGGAGCATGGAATACTTGCCCCAATTGTATAAAGAGATTCTGGATGGAGACTATGACTGGGTAATGATTGACTCTCTCTCCTCCGCTTCAAAATTTTCAACTATTGACGAGAACAGCGTTCAATATGCAATTCCCATTCTTCGACTAAACAAAATTGCGGCCATAACAAATACCCACATTCTCTTGCTGCATCATGCCAGTAAAGGCGATGGCAGTGTTCGCGGCTCCTCAGCAATTCAGGCTGCAGTTTCTCAAGTCATCAAGCTCGACTATGACAAGGACTCCAGTGATAATTGCATGAGAATCGCCTCATTTACTAAATCTCGGGTTCGCTCTCCGGGTTCCTATCGGATTCGACTTCATGCCGATGATGACTCCGGCGATCGCAATTACTGGACGGTCGTGGAGGAAATTAGCAGCAGAGTCGGGATTGACTTAAATAGCGATTGGAAAACCACAATCAAACATTTTCTCAAGAGAAATTTAAACAAAGTCTTCTCTGCCCGCTCGATCGCTGAAGGACTTCACGCCAATTACGACACGATTCGCAAATGTGTTGGGGAGTTGGCTGGAACGGGAGAGATCGGACGAAAAGAGCGTCCAGGGAAATTGGCCAATCTTTACTTTATTGGCAACCCGAAAAATCTTCTCAATCTCATCGGAGGATCATCACTTTCTCAACAAGAATCCCATCACCGAAAACCAGACGTGGCAACGGATTCGCTTGTTGATGATCGAGCGATCGCGGAAATTTCAGAAAATTTTCTAGAAAAAATTCCAGACAATGAGGATCATCGGATCATCAAACCAGACAAACCCAGTGATAGCAAGGGTTCTGTTGATGGGATTCTTGATGAGAAAGTGATGATCCTTGACGATCGCATCGAGGATCGTTGTGACAGTTCTCCTCAACTGGCACAAGAGGAGGATATCGCCGCGATCGCGGAAATGCTTGAACTTTGCAAAGACCTGGAAGACTATGAGGCGATCGTCAGTGTTGCTTTGCAGACAATGGAAATTTCAGGGGTTAGCGATGATCTGCTGGGATTGGCCGTTGCTCGTCTGTCTCCGGAGGAACGGTCCAGAATTGAGGCTTTTAACAATCCCTCTCGCGAAATTCAATCTGATTTTGTCATCGATGACAAATCCCTCGATGATCTTCATTTTGTTGTTGGCGATCGCGTTGTGGCGGTGGGATCGAACCTAAACCTAGGAATCGGGGAAGTTTTGGGGGTTGGTCCGGACCAAGAGCAGCAAGTGCGGGTTCGCTGGTCAAATGGCGATGAGGCCCGACATTGGGCAAAGAGTTTGGTTAAGGCCGGAAGCCGGATTTCTTACGCTGGGGAGAACAAGGGGATGAAAAAAGTTTCCCACTACAACCCTTTATTTACGGTTAAACGCTTCAAGGAGAAGGGGGACAGGATTCGCCTTGAGGTGAGCCATGAGGGGCTGGTTGCCCCTGTTTGGCTCGATCTGGATGAGTTTAAGCGTTAGTTAGTTTCCTCGCTGTCCTCGTCAATACCAATCTCTTGAGCATCGTACAGGTCAAAAGGATTGCATTCTAGCGCCTCGCACAACTTAGCCACCTTGACAAAAGTATCTACCCCTCCCCTATCTCGCTCCCAGTTGCGAATTGTAGAAGGGTCAACACCAATCAAATCGGCTAATTCACGCTGAGTAAGTTTTTTCTGCTTTCGCAGTTCAGCGACTTTAGACATATAGATTTCTCCCATGAGTTAATTCATAGCACCATTGTAGCGCTAAATTCTTCGCGCTGAATACTTGACACTATGAGAAAGTTAGCGCTAAGATAGTGACATAGGAAACGGAAGCCCGAAACCGCAAGCCTGAAGTCAACCAACACGGGCAGATACGAACCTTGAAAACCAAATAACAAAGGAGTTTCGATATGAGCGGTCTTTCATCGGACAAAGTTTGGGAACTGACCCAAAAGCGCACGGCGGCTTACGAGAAAGTTCAATCCTTGAAGGAACAGGAGGGAGTCACCCAAGAATACCTCCAAGCCCTCAAGGACTACGAACAAGCCTGCGCTGCTTTGGATCGTGCCAACAGCTAAAAAACCGCGCTCGTAGCAATACGAGCGCGAATCAAAAAACACACTTGGAATCTAACACAATGACCACTGAAATCAAAGACATCCTTAAGGCGATCGTCGGGACAGCCGGAAATTCTACTCCGGCGGGAGCGATGACAACAATCTTTACCGATTTGGTTGTCTCCGTTCTCTCCAATCCCGAAGCCATGGAAGGATTGAGTCAATTTTTCAATCCCTGCCACACCGGACCCGACGTTGCGATGGACGCTCTCGACGCTTACAAGCACGGACACCTGACCAAATCTCAAGCCATGCGAATCGTTCAAGTTTGCCTGGAAGAGCAAGGTAAAACCGTAGACGTAGAAGCCCGAGAAACCCTCGAAAAACTGTTCCGATAAACCCACCGATGGAGGTTAACCCCTCCATCTTTTTCAATAGGAGAAACCATGCTTGTCGAATTTAAGCGGACTCAAACCTTTCATCTTGAAGTCGATTCTAAAGAGGAATTGGCGAAAAAGTTAGACCTCTCTGACCCGGCGATCGTTGACGAGATTTGGGAAGGCGAAAACCTTTCCCAAGACAGCGAAATTTTTATCGAAGAACTGTTCGATGAAAACCGCATTGATAATATCCGTCACGAAATCGAAATCAGTGCCGAATAATTTAACTTTGTTGTCCTGCGGTGCGTCCTGCACCGCTTTCTTACTACTTTCTCAAATGAAACCTATTTCCTATTACTGCGACAACGCAACAACTCAATTGTTTGCCGATACCTGGGGCGATTATTTAGAAGAATTACCAACCAACGCAAAAGAATTCTTCATCTATTCGATTAGCACGCTCCTGTTTGCTAAGATTTCTGTCGATGTATTAAGGGCGCTTTTTCAATGCGATGAAAAACCCTTTATTTCCAGAAGCATTTCTTACTTCGACAAAGAAATCGAGAGTTTTCGCAATTGCTCCCAGTATGAATTAGCAAAGATTTTAGGATTTTTCAGAGATTCTTTGCTCGATGAATATCGCGAACTGGAAAATAACGGATGATCACCAAGGAGGCTATCGATAGTCACGACTAACAATTATCTCGCGATCGCATTATGCGATCGTGAGATTTTTCAGTATCAATTAATAACAGGAAAAGAACAATGGCAAGAAAAACCCAAAAGTACAACGCAGCACGAACTATAGCTACAGAATTAAACTTTCGTGGCGACTGGGATGACCAAAACGCACTCTATCAATTCCTCAACGAACATCATCATGTTTGGGATTCTAAGGTCGGAAAATGGGAAAACTACCAAGCCATTCCCTCTTACCCACCAACCGATTTATTAATGATTCGAGTCTGGACAGGAACGAGAGAAGAATCAATAGCGATCGCCCGCTTTCTCCGTTATCTTCTCGAACAACATACCGAACTGGACTTTATAGAGCAATCTGAGCCGTATGTGTGCCGACCGCCCAAACAGAATGACTACCGGGTTTATCTGAAGTTCAAAAAGAAACCTGGGCAACAGTTGACCGAACTCCTTGATGCCGTTCTCGGTTCTTCTGATAACAAAAAATAAATTGTAATCATTCTGTCCCTATTCTGTCCCTCAAAAGTCGTGAAAATTTCTACCTTGCTTGAACATAAAGATGGCAAGTTTTACAAAAAAGGGAGAGTTGCTTTTTCAAAAAGGAAAGGTTCGATTCGTTTGCGGATTGTTCATAACTATAAATATTATTCTTTAACTATCAAGGGAGGAATCACACAAAAGGCATTAGAAGCAGCAAAAGCTCTAGCAGATACTATCAATGGCGACCTCGCCTTTGATAGATTCGATACTACTTTACAGAAATATGACCCCGATCACGCAACAAGAGCTAACTTCATCGAACAAAGAAAAGAACCTGATTTAAAAGAAATTTGGGAACACTACAAAGAAGCCAAAAAATACAAAAGTGCTAAAACTACCCAAGTTTTTCAATGGCGAGAAATTGATAGATTATTGGATATTCTGTCACCAAAACAATTGAAACTATCTGAGATAGAATATCTTGGAGCGGCGGTCTTGAAAATTAGAGCATTGTCCACAACTCACAGAAATTTTCAATTCCTGAATGCTGCTATTACTCTCTATACCGGGGAAGATAAAAAACTCAAGAAACAACTACCGCCAGAACCAAAACCCTCGATAGAATGGTTTGAACCCCACGAAGTGAGATTCATTCTAGAGGCATTTCGAGACGATCGCTACAACTCAGACAGAAGCGCGTTTACTCATAGCTTCTACTATCCTTATGTAGCCTTCCTTGCACACACAGGATGCCGTCCTGAAGAAGCATTAGCTCTTTCTTGGGCAAATCTTATATGGAGTAGCGATCGCTGCGAATGTAAAGTAAAAATAGATAAGGCATATACAAAAGGAATATTGCTTCCTCATACAAAAAACTATAAAATCCGCACCATCGCACTTTCTTCATCACTAATCAAAATATTAGAAAATAATTACAAAAAATCCAATCAAAATAGATTAATTTTCCCTGGATATAAAGGAGGCTATTTGGATCATGGCAATTTTCGAGAGAGACAATGGCAACCGATCTTAGAGGCTTTGGTACGAAATGGACTGATTCGCAAATATCTAAAACCTTATTGCTTGCGTCACAGTTATGTCACTAATATGCACCATGAGGCAGAAGTCTCTTTAGTTAAGATCGCAGGGCTGATAGGAGACAAAGTTGAGACGGTCATCAAACGCTATACCGGACTAAAAGAGATGGACCCCGCAAAGATGCCTAACCTTTACTAATCCAGTCGCGATCGTCGTCAAATTCTGTCCCCTGTCTGTCCTTGCTTGAAGAAAGAAGAGAATTTTCGTAAAAAAGGAAAGTCAAAAGGCTTGAGGTGCAAGGAATACAGCCAGAGGTACAGAAAAGCTAGGAGGCTGCCTTACAAGCAGGATGTCACTGGTTCGAGTCCAGTACCGCCCATTCTCTCTATCCCCCTCCTTAAAAGTAATGGCAATTATAAATAATCAGCCGTTAGTTCAAGTTTAGATAGATAAATTTTGGCGCAACAAGATATCGCAATCTACTCAGACATTTCAGCAAACATTTGTTTGGCTGCAACCTGAATTTCGTCAGGCGACATTTCACGGAGTTGAGTTGTAATTCCCCATTCGTGGCCGAATGGGTCACGGACACGCGCAAATCGCTCACCCCAGAACACATCAGTGGGTTCCATTAAGACTGTCGAACCATTGTCTTTCATGGTTTCGACCATTTTATCGCAGTTATCGACGTACAGATGAATCGCAACGCTTGTAGCACCAAGACTCGTTGGACTTGGCGTGCCACCATGTTCCGGCAGTTCTTCACTGAGGAAGAATCGCGACAGCCCAATGCGAAACTCACAGTGCATGATACGTCCGTCAGGCATTTTAAGCAACAGGTACGGAGCAACGCCAAAAACGTTGGTGTAAAACGCGACAGCCTTTGTGGTGTCGGAGATGCTCAGATAAGGAACGAACTCGCATTTTTTCAATGAAGGCATATCGCTGGTGAAGATTGGGTTATTGGATGTGACGTTGGTTTGGCGGTATAACTATCTGTATATCTTGCAGATTACAGGACAAATACCTATAAAAATAATTATTACGTAATATCAATGAAATACGCTAAGTTAGCTAAACTGTGGGACTCATTACATTCTAGTTTCTGGTTTGTGCCAAGCCTGATGGTGGTGCTGGCGATCGCACTTTCTTTTATTACCATCTGGATTGACCAGAGACAAGCAGCCAATATCGTCGAAAAAATAGACTGGGCTTATTCTCTAGGGCCTAGTGGTTCGCGCGCCATTCTTTCGGCGATCGCGGGTTCAATGGTGACTGTTGCCACCACTGCCTTTTCTATTACGATCGTAGCACTTCAGTTAGCCTCTTCTCAGTTTGGACCGCGCTTGCTGCGTAACTTCATGCAAGACACGGGCAACCAAATTGTACTGGGAACTTTCATTTCCACTTTTGTGTATAGCTTGATGGTGCTGCGAACGATTAATGGGGTAGAAAAAGATGAGTTTGTCCCCCATCTGGCAGTGACCATCGGCATTGGTTTGGCGATCGCCAGTGTTGGTGTATTGATTTACTTTATTCATCATTCAGCCTCATCGATTCAGGTCGATCGGGTGATTAAACAGGTGGGAGACGATCTTGATGTTGCGATCGATCGGCTTTTTCCTGAAAAAATTGGACGAGGTACATCAAAGCATGGAGAGGAGGAGAGCCTAGCCGCTATTCCTGCCGACTTCGAGGACTTTTCCTGTCCCATTAAGACGATCTCCGGTGGCTACATTCAAGGCATTGATGACAATCAACTGATGCGGATTGCGACAGAGAATAATCTGTTATTACGGGTTCAGCAGCGCCCTGGTCGTTTTGTGGTGCAAGGAAGTGAAATTGTACAGATATTTCCTGAAAAAAAGTTAAACAAAAAACTTATAGCCCAGATCAATGATGCTTTTGTTCTCGGTTCACAGCGCACAGAGCAGCAAGATGTGGAGTTTCCCATTGACCAACTGGTTGAGATTGCGGTACGCGCCCTTTCTCCAGGCATTAACGATCCGTTTACTGCTATTCGCTGCATCGATCAATTGAGTGCTGCCCTTTGTCATTTAGCCGAAAGAGAAATTCCTTCTCCCTATCACTACGATGACCACAACCAGCTTCGGATCATCGCTGAACCGATCTCGTTTGCAGATGCGACGGATGCTGCTTTCAACCAGATTCGGCAGTATGGAAAGTCGAGTGTTGCGGTGACGATGCGGTTGTTAGAGGCGATCGCGGCGATCGCGCCCTTTATTCACCGAACACCAGACCGAACCACCCTACAGCGTCATGCGGATATGATTGAACGCGGTAGCCAGGAAGGAATTGCGGAGGAGTTGGACTACGAAAATGTGAAGGAGCGGTATCTGGCTGCGGTGAAGGCGATCGGTCAAGTTTAATCAATAGGCGATCGCTATTACTATGAGTTGTGATTTATGGGGCGATCGCATTAACAATCTATCTTCTAAAGGCGATCGCTATTCCTGTGAGTTGTGATTATTAGGCGATCGCATTATTTCTACGGGAAATTTTTGTAAAATCCTTCTCGACTCTCTATTTTGAGAATTTCGATAACTTCGCCATCCCAAAAAATTCCAATACGATAACTGTAGTCAAATTTAATGCGATAATATCCTGAGAAGCCTTTCAGTGCTTCAAGATCGGGGATTTCGGATAGTGATTGAGAAATTCCAATTGCTTCAATACATTTTCTGACTTTTGAGAGAATTTTTTGGTCGTTAATTCTATCTAAATCTTTTTTGAAACGTTTTGCAATTTGATATTTCATTGAGGCAAACTCTCCAAGAGAGATTGAGACTCTAATTCAGATAAAAATCCTTCTTTTCGAGAATTTTCACAAGCTAAATAAAGAATAAAGTCTTCTAATTCAGAGGAATTATTTTGAAATAAAAGTTGTAGAAAGCCTTGTCGGATTTCTGGTGGTAAGGTTTGAAAGAGGTTATAGAAACCTGTGCTAGTTAGCAAAGAATCTGTAATTTCTGCTTGACTCACGGCTATTTTTTCCTTTTTTACACAATCTTTCTCTAAATTATATCGCCATTCCTGCGAGTCGTGATTTTTAGGCGATCTAACTTAACCCACCTCAACTAAGAGCGATCGCCCTATTTTTTGACTATGTAAAACGTTTGATTATCTTTTATTTTAGGCTCAACGCTAATACCAATATTTGTTTTTTCTGTAATTGAAAGTTCTTGATAATCCTTTCTATCTAATTGGATTGTCAAAATAGGCTTTTTATAAAATCTATTTTCTTGCGTTTCAATTATCAGCACATCTCCGACTTTTATTGTATAATTGTTAATCTCAAATACTAATATTTTACTATCATATACTTTAATCACGTTTTCTATTTTTTGAAAAGTATGTATTGATTCTTGCTTGATAATTTGTTCAACTAATATTTTAAAAATGGCTTGACAATATTTCTCTAGAAATTGAATATAAGGTTCTAACGCAGAAATACCTAAAATATTTAAAACTTCCGAACCATGAGCGATTTGGTTTCTTCTTTCCACTAAGTCATTAATTTTATTATATAGATCATCTTTATTTGTCTGAGAAATAGTATTTTTATCTAAGCCAATTTCATTATTAAGTTCATCATTACTTAATAATTCATTGTTCAAATCTAAGTTTAAATATTTGAATAGCTCTACAATTTTATCATGTTTTAAATTACCTGATAAAAGAACAAACGCTTCTGTATTAATTTGATAGTTGCTAGGATTAACGATACATTCATTTAGCTTATTTAATACTTCCTCTTTTGTAAGATGCTGATATTTAGCACTTTCCCTAGTTGTAATAGTATTTATTAATTTTAAAGAAAGTTCAAAATGATTATCTCTAATCCTTTTATCCACTTGATTATATTCAGGTACTACTTTAGATAGAGAATCAAGATATTCTTTAATCCATATTTCTACATATTTTTCTAGCAGTCCATAGAGTGAAATAATAGAAGCTTTATATTCAAATATTCGTTTATCTGTTCTAAAACTTCTGTCGTGATCTTTTAGAGTATTCAGTAATTTACTAATTTGTAATTCACTGATTTTTTCATTATCACCTTCTGGAATAGAATAAGCAGTTACCTTGTTTACATATTCAAGGTGTTTTAAATATTCTTTAATTTGATTTAATTCTCTTTTGAAGTTTTCCAATGATTGTATATTCATAATTTCTATCAATAATCAAATATAGTCTTGTAGGAAATTATGAAAATACTTCATGCGTGCTTCTACATCCTTTTTGTTATTGTATCTACCATCAAAAAGGGATTTATTATTTTCTTCTTCGATATATAGCAATTCTTTATTTGAATATAGATTACTTTTAATGTCAGCTTTATTTCTGAGTAGATTTTCCTTATAGAGAATATTATTTGCAAACACCTGCATTATTGGATCATAAATAGTTTTTAATGGTGTTTTTCTATTACGCTCTTCTTTTGGAGGAATAAAAGCTGAATCTCCTAAGATAGAATAAATCAACTGAATAGTGTCTTGGAAAATATTTTCAAGATTGTCAATTGTTTCCTTAGAATAGTTATTTGCTTGTTTTAAATACTCATCTAAAAATTTATCCACTGGAGATTTTAAATTATCTATATGACGATAAGCAAAGAATCGCAAAACTAATTCTACATCTTCCATTTTGCGATAAGATTCACTTTCAAGTAATTTTTCTTCTCCTTCACTTTCTAAAGGTAAGTTCCACATTTTACGAAAATATTCATTTTGAGAAAGTTTTATACATAATTGGTTAAATTTACCATTTTGTAAAGCATTTCTTGTTTCTTGTGCAGTTAGCTTCTCTCCTCCACTATTCAATCTTTCAAAAACTATCTGTTTGAGATATTCAGCTTCTTCTTTACTTTTAGCTGTTTCTTGCAATAAAATAATAGAAGACAAATATCGTCTATCTATACCTTTTTGAACTTGCTCAGGTAAATTTTGATAATTTCGCCCGTTAAGTTCCTGCCAATACTCTAATCCTTCTAGCTCAAATTTTCCTTTATAAAAATCATATATAGCTGTCAGTCTTTGTTGTCCATCCATTACTTCATAAATAGAATAGTCTATTTCATACAAAAAAATAGGTGGAATAGGTACATTCATTATGAATGATTCTATTAAACGAGATTTTCGAGTATTGTTCCATCTTTTACGACGTTGGTATTCAGGATTTCGGATATATTTTGCACTGTCAAGCATAGCTTCTATACTATCAAGTGGATAACGAGCTTGTTCTGTTACAATTCTTATCTCTCCCTTTTTGTATTTTTCGTTAATTTTATTATCTGGCGAAAAGTTGTGAGTTACATCTGGTCTATTTTGAGAAATAAATGTTTCACCTGAAATTAAATGGCTATTTGTAATCATATTTATTCTTCCTTGTTAATTATGAGATCAATGAGTGCGCGACAACTAGCGGCTTGGGTTAAGTGCGATTATTATGGGTTGCTGCGTGCCGACTCAAGTTCGATCGCCGATCTTGTAGGAGAATTATAACTCTGTTTTTGGCTAATTCGTCGAGTTTCTGCGATCGCTTTCTCTGACGAAGTGCGATCGCATCAACAATCTATCTTCTAAAGGCGATCGCTATTCCTGTGAGTTGTGATTATTAGGCGATCGCTTTTTGTGGTGATAAGATTGGAGGAGGCGATCGCTTACTCCAAGATATTTATGAGAATGGTGCGTTCCCAACAATCTATCGGCTGAGTAGAAGAAGTTGCACTAGGGAACGCACCCTACAAGATCGGCGATCGCACTTAGCCTGTACCGTCTTTAGCAAAAGGAACTTACTGATTATCTGATTATTATGTATAGCAAACTAAAATGACTGCAAATACACAGTCGGCGTTAGCAAAATTACTCTGCGGAAACTTAGTTTCTGATGGAGGATCTGTTGATGAAGTACTAAATCATTTATCCACTTCAATTGATAATGTTGTTGAAGAGCTTGTAGCACTTTTAACACAAGAATCACCAAGTCCTAACCAAATCTCACTATTTGCCCCATTTTTAGGGAGAAGTATACTTGAATTGGGATGTACAGCCATGATTGCTAGACTAGATCCTTTTAGAGTTCTGGTAATTAGAGAATACCAAAACCAGCATGATTATTCTAAAGACAAACCGAATAAGTCTTCTATTCGTTGGCAAGGTGATGTTTTAGCGGATAGAGTTACTGATCTTTGGGCTGATAAGTCGTTACAAAACCCTACTAGAGCATTGCTCGGAGATTACTACAAAAAATTGATATGGTTTCCTAATTTTGATAAACTAAAGGATTCCATCGCGGATGTCAGTGGCGACGATTGGATTGCGCGTCTTAAAAAGAAAGAGTTTGAACAGTTTTACAATGAGACTCTTCGAGAGTTTTCAAGCTCATACTCTGAACTTTCTAAAGGAATACATCATGAACTGTTAATCCCCTTAAGATCGGCTTTAGATTTACCAACTACCAAATCTCTAATGGAAAAAACTGTTCGTAATATCGCTACACTTGGTCTATTTGTTAATGTGGTTAGTCACACTTTCAATAAACTCAATATGTCAGATGCGATCGCCGCTTACAGAGAAATTCAAGAAATAGGAGTTTTCTAATGGTTAATTATATTTATGAAAATACGTCACTGATCTTAGCCGCAGAAGATTGTTCGCCTGAAGAGTTTGAGCAATTCCATTATTTCTCAAAACAAGAGCAGCGTTTTATTTCTAATTTGATTGCTCATGGGCCAGTTCTATTAAAAGGCGCACGCGGCAGTGGTAAAAGCGCACTAATGATAGAAGCATCAAAAAGAATGTATCCTGAAAACAATACAAGCGTTGCATTCGGGATATATATCAGCCTCCGTCATCTTGAACTACTTAGAAGTGAAGGTGAGAAATATGAAAAAATGTTGTGCCAGTTAATAATTGATGCCGTAAATAAGACAATTATCAAATCAGAAGATCCATTGGAGTTTGAGGCTTTACCAAACATAACATCACTTCAGAAGGAGTTATCTGGTTTATCCAGTGCGTCTGGGAAGAGAATTGTTATTTTATTTGATGATGCAGCTCATATTGGTCGGGAAGCACCACTTCATGAGTTTTTTGATATATTTCGGACTTTATCGAATAGTACAATATCGTGTAAAGCAGCTATTTACCCTGGAGTTACTAAATTTGGTACAAGATTTGATGTCTATAATGATGCTACTGTGATCGATGTTTCAAGAAATGACGAGCTAGAGGGATATAACAAGAACTTTGCTGAGATTGTTAGAAAAAGGTTCTTACATCAGCTTCCCGAAGAATCTTTCTCTGGTCAACAGACTTTAGAAAATGTTGCTGGATTTATAGGGCGTGCTGTACTTGGAAATATGAGGGGATTCTTGTTTGCTTGGAATAGTCTTTCAGCTAACTGTGGAGACAACAAAGTTAGTTTGACTTATATTACCAAGACGCTGATAGACCTTGCGAGTAATTACTATTGGCCGTTGATTGATGAGCTTAAGCCCAAACTTGGTATTTACGACCCAATGATTGATCCCGCGATCGAAATTGCGGAATCGATATTTGAGGAGGCGGGCAGACAGAAAAAACAGAATGTACTCATTTTAAGAGAGATCGTACAACGTCTATCAAAGCCACTAGAAATACTGGAGTATACTGGATTTATTTCAATTCGAGATGTTTCACGAGCAATGAAATCAAGAGGAAGAGGAACAAGATATAGTTTAAATCTTTGCACTTTATTGGAAAAAATTCCTGGAGCTAGAGTTACTAATGAAATTTACATTGGATGGTTAAATGAGAAAAACGAGAAAAATGAACCTTTAGAATTGCATAAAACAAGTGAATTGTTTCGGATTCAACCACCAGAATTACTTGGGCGGGGTGAAATGCTAATTTTAAATAGTGATATTAGCGTCCTAAAAAAATCTAAGGCTTATCCTTATGGACTCACAGAAGATAAAGTTGAAATCCTAAAATCTGCCAACTATAATACTGTTGCTGAATTAGCAGAAGCTAGAGATGAGGCTTTATTAAAATTGGGTGGAATAGGGGAGGGAACTTTAAAGAGAATTCGTAGTACTGTTGCTCAAGCTGTTTGGATGTAGATATTTCTGTCATTGTAAGTGGCGATCGCCAGTCCTAATGAGTCGTGATTTTTAGGCTTTAGTGAACAGAATTTTTCACCTTAGCTTTACCCTTACCTAAAAAGAGTAAAAGGGGCAACGAACAGAGAAATACAACCCCCACAAAACGAAAAATATCAGCGTAGGAAAGGATTGCTGATTGCAGATTGACGGCACGATCGAGGGTTATTAAGGCTTGTTGTTGCGCCATACCGACATCGGAACCTTGGCTTTGAAGTACGCCTCTCAATAACTCTAGCCGTTGTACTGTTTGGGGATCGTAAGCAGTCAATTGTGATAATAAAATAGCGCGATGAAAGGCTTCTCTTTTGACGAGTAAGGTGGAAAGAATCGCGATGCCGATACTGCCGCCCAACTGACGGGTTAGATTATAAAAGCCAGAACCTGCGGGAATATCTTGTTTGGGTAAACCGCCCAAGGTTGCTATACTGAGGGGCAAAAACATCAAGACTGTAACGGCTCCACGCCAGACTAACGGTAAAAATAAGTCGTCTGTGCCTGTTTGTGGGGTGATGTTGGCAAGGTTGAACATTACGGCAGATAAACCGATCGCCCCTAAGCCGATTAGAATTCGTGCGTCTACTTTTGAGGATATTTTGCCCAGCACAACCATCATGATTGCCGAAGCTAATGCTCCCGGTGCAAGGAGCAAACCTGTTTGGGTGGCAGAAAAGTGCAGCACGCCTTGGGTAAACAGGGGAAGGGCAAATAATGTTCCGTATAAGCCCATACCGAGAATACCAGAGTAAATACTTCCGGCGGCAAGGGAACGGTGACGCAATACTCGTAAATCTACGGCGGGCGATCGCACTTTCAATTCGCGAATAATAAACAGCACTAAGCCCACCACTGCCAATATTGCCAATATTACGATCTGGTTGGATTCAAACCAATCTTCCTTTTCGCCTTCTTCCAGTAAAGCTTGTAAACTGCCGACGGCAATCACGAGTAAGGCAATGCCCCACCAATCGACGGGTTGTTGCTGCTGCGATCGCCCTTTTATATCTGGACGTAAAAATAGCAGCGCCATCACGACGGCAAGGATACCCACGGGCAAGTTAATAAAGAAAATCCAACGCCAGCCTAATGTATCGGTTAAATAGCCTCCCAAAGTTGGACCGATCGCCGGCCCCGCAATCACCCCTACGCCAAATACTGCCTGAGCAAGCCCCTGTTCCTCTGGCGGAAACGTTTCAAATAAAATTGTTTGGGCTTTGGCGAGTAAACCACCACCACACAACCCTTGCAGAATTCGGGAGATTACCAACATGGACAGATTTACCGCAAAACCACACAGCACCGAGGCGAGGGTAAAGCCCACCAGCGAAAAGACAAAATAGGATTTCTTGCCAAAAAAATCGCCTAACCATGCCGATAACGGAATCAGCACCACATTGGCGATCGCATAACCCGTGACCACCCAACCCACTTCACTAACCGTCGCCCCCAAAGTTGCCTGAATATCCGTTAACGCCACATTGACGATACTGGTATCAATCACCTCTAAAATTGCCCCCAAGGAAGCAGTTACGGCGATCGCCCACTTGAGAGGACCCTGCACATAATCAGCCGTCAGATCCTGCTTTAACCTTGAGGCGGATGCAGCATTAGTATTTGCCATAAAATCCCCAAAAAGAACTTAACTCGTCTATAGCGAGGGTGAATGAGATCCCCCCAAACCCCCTTAAAAACTGGGGGCTTTGAATCTTTTTCCTTTTGCTTTCAATTAGACGTTTCGACGATCGCCGTCACATTTAAACCCAGTCGCAGTTTATGTTGAGGATCTGCGTCTGCATCGAAGACCAAACGCACTGGAACCCACTGCACTACTTTGTTGAAATTGCCCGTCGCATTATCAGGAGCAATGAGCGCGTAACTCGATCCCGTGGCGGGACTAATCGCCGTAACCGTCGCCGGAAAAGTTTCATTGGGATAGGCATCCACCTCAATTTCTGCCTTTTCGCCTACCCGCAGTTTAGCCAAGGCTGTTTCCTTAAAATTCGCTTCCACATAAATCCGATCGGTTTGCAGTGGCACAATCGAGAGTAAAGGTTGTCCTGCCTGCGCTTTTTGTCCGAGTTGGGCGGTTAACTGACCGACATAACCACTTACAGGTGCTTTAATTTCGAGATAGGTGAGTTGCTGGCGGGCTAATGCAAGGGTGGCGATCGCCTGTTGCACCTGAGCCTGAGCCTGTTTTTGCCGATCCTGTTGCACGATAATGTTTTGCCCCGAAACCCGAGTTTCCGCCACCTGTCCTTTCGCCGCATTCACTTGCGCCATACTCGTTCGGAGTTGCGCTTGCCCACTCGCTAATTCAGCCTGAGCTTGAGCTACCCCTTGCGTTGCCGCCGCTAAACCCGCCTGAGCATTGTTATAGGCTGCCTGCGCTAAGTCGAATTGTTGTGCTGAAACTGCCCCCTCGTCATACAAAAATTTATAGCGTTGAAAGTCTGCTTGGGTACGAGTAACCTCTGTTTGTACTTGGTTTACGGCAGCTTGCTTGGTTTTAATCTGTGCCTGCAATTTCAGGATCTGTGCCTGTGCCTCCTGAATCCCCGATTGACTCGCGGCTAGGTTGGCTTGCGATCGCCCAACTTGGGTGGGATTAATTTGGCGCGTCACTTCCACGGTATCCCGCGCACCAGCTAACTGAGCCTGAGCATTCACTAATGCCGCTTCCGCCTCTTGTATCTTCAACTGCAAATCCTTGTCTTCCAATCTCAGCAAAACTTGTCCCGCTTTAACCGAGTCGCCTGCTTTCACCAAAATTTCTTGAACGGTTGCTGGAATCTCCGCCGAAATGGGCGAAACATAGCCACGAATTTCGGCATTTTCCGTCGTGACATGGGTTTGCTGAAATTTCCACCAGCGATCGCCCCAATATCCCCCCATCGCCAGCAGCAATAATCCCAGCACCCACAACAGGATTCGCCCATAAGGTTTACCTGATTTCACAATGTCTCGATCGGTTGCATCACTTGCCGCCGTTTGGGTCCCCACCTCATCGGTTGCAACAGAGGAAACCTCGGAGTCTAAAGTCTCTAACTGAGGTAACTCTGATTTGGGATTTACCGCATCTTCTCGTGCTTGAGTTTGAGTCATAACAATTTCAAAGAATTTTCACGAATGGGACAAATGCCCTGCACAAACAAATTCACACAATCTTGAACATAGCGATCGCGGCTATAATTGCGATCGATCAACATCACATGGCGGCGCAACATCCCAGCCAACAACATCCCCGTCAACTGATCCACTGCGAGGGATAAATCAATATCAGCACGCACCAAATCTCGCTCCAAACAATGCTGTAAATAAGCAATCAGTTTTTCCCGTAAGGGCAGAAAATATTGCTGCAACACTTGCAAAGATTCCTGTGGATGTCGTTGAGCTTCCCCAATAAACATCCGAATCAGAGCCTCGTATTCCTCCAGCATTTGGTCATACAAACGGGCATAGTTGAGGAGATCGATCTGAATATCCTGCGTCCATTCATCTTGATGAGCTAAGGCTTCTGCACTCAGCGCTGTGATATGTTCTGCCACTGCCCCCAATAACTGATCCTTGCTTTGGAAATGACGAAATAGCGTGACCTCGTTCACCTCCGCGAGACGGGCAATCTCACGGGTTGTTGCGCCCACAATCCCCTTTGCAGAAAATACGGCGATCGCTGCCTTTAGTAGACGATCTTTAGTTTTACGGGTTTTGCTGTGTACTGGCTTCATCAATAAATGTAAGTGCTTACTTGCATTTTAGTTACAAATCCTAGCAACTGCCACTTTCTTAACCTGAATCTGGCATTTCTTCCCAATCGGAATGATGCACAACTCCCTTAATTGTTTAGTTGAACGGCGATCGCACTAAAGCTAAAGGGTTTGCTGTATTGCGATCGCACTTCCTGTGAGTCGTAGTTAATTAATTCTGGGGAGACAGGATGCCAAAGTTTAATGCGATCGTCAAATCCACCACTGGCTAATACTGCACCATCCGGACTAAAAGCTAAGGCTTCAATCCAGTCTGGATGTCCCGTAAAAGCGTTAATAAGTTCCCCCGTTTCTACATTCCAAAGTCGAATCCCATCTCGACTTCCACTGGCAAAGAAAGTACCACTGGGATGCACTGCGATCGCATTAATATTCCCTGTATGTCCTGCTAAGGTATTTAATAACTGACCCGTTGCCGATCGCCAAAGTTTGATTGTGCGATCGTGACTCCCAGAAATCAGAATTTCTCCATCGGGGGTAAAGGCTAAAGAATCAATTGTTTCAGTATGAGCATCAATTGTAGTGGAAACTTCTCCCGTTCTTAAATTCCATAATTTAATCGTTCCATCCTGTCCGCCACTGGCTAAAATATAACCGTTGGGATGAATTGCTAAAGCATTAATTAATTCAAAACGTACCAGGTTATAAAGCGGTTTCATGGTGCGTAAATCCCAAACGCGAATCCCATCCAAACCGCCGCTAATTAAGACTTGACTATCGGGGGTAATAGCGAGGGAAAGAATATTATTTTGATGTCCTAAAATCCAGAGTTTGTTTGTTTTTCGATTGCGGTTTTGCCATTCCCATAAGGAAACTCCTGCAACATCGCTACTACTAACAATAAGTTCTCCTTCTGCGGCGATCGCGATCGCTGTAACTCTTCCATTTTGAATGCGGTTGCGCCTTATCCTCCGTCCAGAATCAACATTCCAAACATAAATACTGCCATCATTTTCACTTCCTCCACTGGCTAAAGTCTGACTATCGGGACTAAATGCTAAGGACATAATCGGAGCATTATGTCCTTCTAAAATATGCAAGGTATCGACATTAAGCCATTGTTTAATAATTGATTTGTCTGTAAGAGGAATTGTTTCTTCTTCTTCTTGGTTAAACTCGTAGATATCTTCAATTTCCGGCGCGATCGCATCATCAGCAAAAACAGGAATAATTGTAGAAAAAGAAGCAATCCATAAAACTGATAAAAATAGAAAAACTTTCATGACTAATTAAACTCAATAACAATATCAGGGGAAGATTAATCGCGGTTTTCCAACCAATTAGATAACTCCTCTAAGCTCGAAAAATCTAAGATGCACCCTTTCAGACTCCTTTTGTCTTCTTCTATATTAACTGATGCACCCTCTCGGAATTCAATTCTTGCACATTCCCCAAAACAATTGTAGCGCCTGCTTGTTTTAACTGTTCTGCATAACTTTCTTTTCGTTCTGGACTAGATTGAACATGAGGGGGTAAAATACCAATTCCGATCCAAGTTCTTCGCGGTTGTAATGCCTTGGCTTTCTCTACTGTATACATATCTGCCACTGTATCCCCCGCATAAAATACAGGGGAATTTGCTGCCAAATTGTGCTTTATTTCTAACTGCTTCACAGTCTCAAAAAGACCCGTTGGATCTGGCTTTCCCGGTGCATCTTCCATCGCAATTAAAACCGGATTTTCTAACCCCAAACGCCCGCTTAAAACATATTCCGCCGAACCTCGGGTAGCACCGCTAAAAAAGCCCCAGGCTATCCCATTTTCGCTTAAAGTTTCTAAATATTTTGCTTGCAATAATAGCGGTTCTGTGGTAATATACCCATTGAAATTTTCACCGTCTGTACCGCGATAGCGAGATTGGAAAAACTCAACGATCGCCGCGTAATTCAACTCAATTTCGTCCCGTATTTTGCCTTGGGACTCAAAATAACGATAAATTAACTCTTGGGAGCCTTCCCAGTCATTATTCCAAATTCCCTCAGATTTGAGGCGATCGATGTCTTCGGGAGTGGGACGATATCCCCCTAGGGTAAACTCCTCCACCGTATCCGCAAGGGCGCGACGATAAGAATTACCCACATCTCGCACTACACCATCAATATCAAAAACAATAATCATAATTATTTTATTTTATTTATTTTATTGCTATCCTAAATCTAAGATATAATAGTAAATTGTCGATTTATTTTTTAACTCGTCTGAGACGCAAATAGGAGGTGTCATTGGAAATAGAACCTAGATTTATCTTAAAGATCCTGTGGTTGGATGCAAATGTGGCGATCGCTGTCGATCAAATTGTCGGGAAAGGAACCAGTCCTTTAACCAAGTATTTTTTCTGGCCGCGCACGGATGCTTGGGAAGAACTTAAAACCGAATTAGAAGCCAAACATTGGATCGGTGAAACCGAGCGTATCGAACTTCTCAATAAAGCCACGGAAGTGATTAACTACTGGCAAGAAGAAGGCAAGCGCACCCCCATGAACAAAGCTCAAGACAAATTTCCAGAAGTTGTTTTTACAGGTAGTAATTAAAAATACCTTTGGGACAAATGTACGGGACGGAGAAATTTTCTCCGTCCCGCTTTGGTTTAGACTTAATTATCTTTAACCATGCCTCCTGCGGCTTGAAACAGCGATCGCGTCCGCTTCAAGGCTTGTTCCGCCTGAATTTTACCCTGCCGATCGCCCTCAGCAACTTTATTGAGAGCGGCGATCGCTCCTTCATAGTCAGCCTTTGCTTGTTCGAGATCGATACTATCTCCTCGTTGAGCGCCGTTGACCAGAATTGTCACCGTATTCTCTTCAACTTCTGCAAAGCCACCAAAGAGCGCGATCGCCTGCCAATCTTTCTCTGGACGTACCCGCATCACCCCAACATCTAGAGCCGTTAAAAGAGGAGCATGGCCGCTCAAAATCCCTAACTGTCCCGTGCTGCTCGGTAAAATAATCTCTTGACACGTATCATCCCAAACCGTCTTATCGGGAGAAATAACGCGAACATTTAATGTCATTGTTTTTTAATTCCTTGTTCTTTCTGAAAACCAGCCATCGGTTATCAGTTACCAGTTACCGATAACTGATAACCGAATCACTGAAATTAATCTTTTTTCATTTTTTCGGCTTCAGCCTTCGCTTCCTCAATATCACCGACCAAGTAAAATGCCTGTTCGGGGAGATCGTCCAACTCACCATTAAGAATCATTTTGAAACCCTTAATTGTGTCCTCTAAAGTCACATATTTCCCTGGAGAGCCGGTAAAGACCTCAGCCACAAAGAAAGGCTGAGACAAGAAACGTTCGATCTTACGAGCGCGATCGACAGCGAGGCGATCGTCTTCAGAAAGTTCGTCCAACCCGAGAATAGCAATAATATCTTGCAATTCTTTGTAACGCTGTAAGGTCGCTTGTACCGCACGAGCCGTATTGTAATGCTCGTCACCAACAATACTCGGTTGTAACATCGTAGAGGTTGAATCGAGGGGATCTACCGCCGGATAAATCCCCTTAGAAGCCAAACCTCGAGAAAGTACCGTCGTTCCATCCAAGTGAGCAAAAGTTGTTGCTGGTGCGGGGTCGGTTAAATCATCCGCAGGCACGTAAACCGCTTGAATTGAAGTGATCGAACCTTCCTTAGTAGAGGTAATGCGCTCTTGCAAATCTCCCATATCGGTTCCCAACGTCGGCTGATATCCTACCGCAGAAGGCATCCGTCCGAGGAGTGCCGAAACTTCCGCACCTGCTTGCACGAACCGGAAAATATTGTCAATAAAGAGCAATACATCTTGCTTGTTGACATCGCGGAAATATTCCGCCATCGTCAAAGCCGATAAACCTACCCGCATCCGAGCGCCGGGGGGTTCGTTCATCTGACCGTAAACCAAGGCAATTTTGGACTCGTTGAGATTATTTGAGTCGATAACCTTGGATTCGATCATTTCATTGTAGAGATCGTTTCCTTCACGAGTTCGTTCTCCTACACCAGCAAATACGGAAACTCCTCCGTGGTTAATGGCAATATTGTTGATCAACTCCATCATAATGACGGTTTTGCCTACACCTGCACCGCCAAATAGACCAATTTTGCCGCCACGACGGTAAGGAGTCAGAAGGTCAATGACCTTAATCCCAGTTTCAAATACTGTTGGTTTGATTTCCAGTTCCGTGAGTTTAGGCGCAAAACGATGAATGGAAGAAGTCTCTGAGGCACCGACATCCCCTTTATTATCAACGGGTTCTCCCAAAACATTGAAGATGCGACCGAGGGTTACTTTGCCAACGGGAACAGTAATGGGGGCGTTCGTATCGATGACATCCATGCCTCGTACCAGTCCATCCGTTCCACTCATCGCAACAGCGCGGACTTGATTATCACCAAGAAGTTGTTGGACTTCACAGGTCACGGCGACAGTATTACCGGCTGAGTTTGTGCCTTCAATTCTTAAAGCCGTATAAATTTGCGGCATTTTTCCCCTCGGAAATTCAGCATCGATGACGGGACCGATGACCTGTACGATTTTTCCAATGTTGGTTTGTTCTGTTGTGGCTACCATGCTTAAATGCTATTTTGACAGTTCGTTATGCTTGACAATCCGACACCTTAGTGGTATGCGATTTTTTGGCAATGGCATTAAGAGCAATAACCGATCGCGATCGCACTGGATTGCAGGAAAGTCTTAAGCTAATGTGAAATTTTCCATTCTACAGATTATCATTCCCTGACCCCCTCTCCCACTAAATTTATGATTTACGAAACATTTGGCATGAGGGAGTGGCGATCGCATATTCTCATCAATGTTTAGTTTTGTAACAAGTTTTCTTTTCCTGCATAAAAATCCCCGATCGCTCCAGAGAGATAGATAGAAGTATCAATTTCAGAGAGATCTACTATGTTGCTCGTTCTTAATCTACTATTGAATCTGTTTCGTCGTTCCGAACAATCCCAAGAACCGTCAGAGCCTTATTTTCAGGCGTTTATCCTCGAACCGATTTTAACGCCCAGTGCCTTCCTGGACAATCCTTTTGATAGCGACGAGACCCCGGATATAGAGGATGCTTTGGGGGATGAGATGCCGCTTCCTCCCAGTGTCGGGGAAACTTCTGCCGCGATCGCGCAATTTGATGCGGGAGTCTTTACCGTGGGAGAGTCGGGAGAAGTGGGGGTTGAGTTTCTCTTTGATGGCGGTAAGTATAAAGGTGAGTTGGGTATTTTTAGTTTGGAGGGGATGGAGAATTTAGAACCCGGTTCTGAGGAATTTATCGCGGAGGCGGCGGAACGAGCTTTTTCTAATACGGAAGATGGCTATATTGTGATTTCTGACAAAACTGAGGGAGCGTTATTTGATGGCACCTTGGGAGAAAAGACAGATTGGAACGAGGGAGAATATAAAGGGGTCAAAAACTTGCAAATGAAAGCGGGGACGAAGTTTGGCGTAATGTTAGTTCCTAATGGGACGGTGGAAGAGGTGATGGAAAATCCCGATATTGGCGGCTCAAAAACGCCTTTATTTTCTTTAGCGACGGCTAACCCCGATGATGGCTTACATTTGGGACAAATTGCCGATGTGGATGGGGCAGGAAATACCTTTGTTATGGAAGATATACGGATGGATCGGGGGTCGGATGAGGATTATAACGATTTTATCTTTCGGGTGACGGGAGCAACGGGAGATGCCCCAGATCTGGACGATTTCATCGATCCGGATTTGGATTGGCGAGGGACGGAAAAGGGTTTAGAAATTATCGATTATATCACGATGGAGGATGTGGAAAATGAGAGTCAGCCTTTGATTGGAGTAATTGATACGGGTTTTAGTGAGAATAATCCCGACTTGGATTATTCTCGCATTACTTTAGGTTCGGATTTAGTAGACGGCGACGACAATCCTTTATTGAGTGAGGGAGAAGGAAACGAACACGGCACCCATGTTTTAGGGATTATTGGGGCGACACAAGATAACGGTCTGGGAATTGATGGCATTAACGACGATGCGCCTTTGTGGGTGGGGCGTGCAGTGGGTTCGGGGAAATGGGCTGAGTCTTTGGTGGAATTCGTAGATGCGGCGCGGGAGTCGGGACAACCCAATGCTGTTGTTAATTTAAGCATGGATTTAACGCAAATCGATGCAGAGGGCAATGTTAGCACCCGCTATGAGTTTACGCCTATGGAAATGGCGGCTTTAGAGTATGCCCGTCAAAATGATGTTTTGGTGGCGGTTGCTGCGGGGAATGATGGAGGCGTAATGTCGGCTTTGGGTCAGGCTTCAGAACAGTTCGATCATATCATTACCGTGGGTGCTGCGGATGGCACAGAACGGGCGGATTATTCCAGTTATGGGCAGGGGTTGGATCTTGTTGCTGAGGGGGGTACTTTAGAGAAGCCTATTTTATCTACCGTTGGCGATCGCGTGGAGGGAATGCACGGGACATCGGTGGCGACGGCGCAAGTCACGGGGGCAATTTCTCGCGTTTGGGCGGCAAATCCGGAGTTACATTATCGACAGGTGATTGAGATTTTGAAGGAGACGGCGACGGATTTAGGTGAAGTAGGTTGGGATTTGGAAACGGGTGCGGGGTTGTTGAATCTGGCTGCTGCGGTACAGGTGGCGAAGTCGATACAGGAGGAGGAGTATGAGAAGGAGTTGCAGTATGTGCCGTTGAGTTGGAGTGGGGAAGGTGAGGTAACACCGATGGAACGGGCTGCAAATGGCATTTCTTCGGGTTCTTCTGGGGGTGGTTCTTTGCCTTCTTGGAGTTCATTTTTGGGCATTTTTGGTAATCCTACCAGTTCTGGTTTTGTGAAACTTCTCAAGCAAGTTTTTGAGAAGTTTTATAATCGTATTGTTCTACCCGATCCTGATAATAATGGCACTGTTGATAAGGCAAAATCCATAGAATCTAATGATGCGATCGCAGATTTTGTTGGGGTTTCAGATCGGAATGATGTGTATACTTTTACTTTGGAGCGATCGCAATATGTCGATATTCAATTAGATGGTTTGAGTGCAGATGCTAATATCGAACTGATTCGGGATGGTGAAGTTCTGTTTGAGTCTACCAAAGAAGGAATTAATGTAGAGTCAATTACTCAGTTTCTCCAACAAGGACAATATTATGTGCAAGTTTCTTCTCAGAGTAACAATGGGACAACTCCCTACAATCTCAAGGTTCGTTCTTGGTCAAGCATTCAACCGGATAACGGTCCACAACCTATTAATGGTAAACAACCTGTAACGGGAAAAATTGACTCAGTTTATTTTAGCGACGTTACGGGAAATAGCCTAGCAGATGCTTTAGTTGTTAACAATTGGGGGACAACTACACGACGGTCTAATGGTTCTCTGTTTTTAGGGAATGAAACTTGGACAGAAGAGCCTTATTTTGGTTCTCATCGTACCTTTTTTACAGATGTGAATGGCGATGGGAAAGCTGATGCTATTGGAGTTAACGATTATATTCATCCTAGCTTTGATGGAGTCTATGTCAAACTATCTAATGGTTCTGAATTTGGAGAAACTCAAAAATGGACGGATATTGGCTACAATGGCAAACATGGCATTTTCTTTTCTGACGTAACGGGAGATGGAAAAGCTGATGCTATTGTCTCCGTAGATAGCGGGATTTTTATACGACGTTCCGATGGTACTAAATTCTTACCTAATGAAAAATGGACTGATATTGGTTACGGTGGTAAATATGGTACGTTCTTTGCTGATGTAACAGGTGATGGAAAAGCTGATGCTATTGTCGTGAATGATGGTGGCGTTACTGTCCGACGCTCTGATGGTACGAAGTTTTTACCTAATGAGAAGTGGACAAATATTGGCTACGGTGGTAAATATGGTACATTCTTTGCTGATGTAACAGGTGATGGGAAAGCTGATGCTATTGTCGTGAATGATAGTGGCGTTACTGTCCGACGTTCTGATGGTACAAAGTTTTTACCTAATGAAACTTGGACAAATATTGGCTACAATGGCAAACATGGTATTTTCTTCTCAGATGTAACGGGAGATGGAAAAGCCGATGCGATCGTTTCTAATGATGGTGGTGTTACTGTCCGACGTTCTGATGGTACAAAGTTTTTACCCAATGAAAAATGGACAAATATTGGTTATGGTGGTGAAGGTGGTCCGGGTAGTATTGTTAAAGGAAGTGGTCCAGAAGTCTATTTTGTTGATGGTATTAAACGCCGTCATATTCCCGATCCTGAAACATTAGGCTATTTGGGAGGACGTATTACCCCTCAAAACTATATTTCCGATCTCGATTTGAACTTTATTGCGTTAGGCGATCCACTACCATCACGTCGAAATGGAACTTTATTGCAAGGTTCGGCTGGTGCAGTTCATATTATGGAAAATGGCCATCGTCGTCTTATTCCCAATCCTGAAACCTTCAATGCTTTGGGTTTAAATTGGGGGGCTATTCAAACTATAGCCGATCGCGATTTGAATGCAATTCCTTTGGGATCTCCGATACCTTCTCGAATTTGGCAAAATCCTTTAGCTGGTAGCTGGTATGCAATTTATCCGTTAAATGAATTTGGAACTCCAAGGCGAATCAGTGGCACTCATAAAGGGATAGATTTATCGACAGGATATACAACTCCTCCTGCAAAAGCTGCAAAAGGTGGAAAAGTTGTTATTGCCTATAATGGTAATGGTTGGAACGCTGGCTATGGAAAATATGTCAAAATCGATCATGGTGATGGAACAGAAACTCGCTATGCTCATTTATCTAGTGTCCATGTTCAAGCGGGAAGTTATGTAAATGCCGGAACGGTAATCGGTAATGTAGGCACCACTGGTAATTCTAGTGGGAATCACCTACATTTTGAAATTCGTGTTAATGGTGTTGCCAAAAACCCAAGAGACTATATCCAATTCTGATTTAGTTTCATTCATGGGCGCAAGCATTGCACCCCTACGGTAAAATGATAGAATTGGGCGATTTTGTAGGGGTAAAAAATAAATGTTGGGGTAGGGTCGTATTGCTTATGCCCATTTCCGATATGCACCCAAAATGTTCGAGATTTCACCCAAAAAAATTGGCAAACACGATCGCATTTCTGGTATTTTTCCAAGGGATGCGAGCGCGCTTTTTTTAAGAGTGGCGATCGCATGAGGTATAATATCATAACTATGTCAGCCGAAACAAAGCATTGAATGACAAACAAAAAGCCAATCTAAAACGATTTAATAAAAATCTGCCAGCGAGTGCAGGAGAAACAAGAATTTACGATCTTCCCAACGATGGAAAAGCCTTTCAAGCTGATGTCCCAGCAACCAATATCCCCGGTTCATTTGCAACCTACGAAAAACAGATCGATATTGAAGGCAAAACAACCTATTACACAAAAACAACTTACGATCCCGATGGCACAATTGTTCATGTAAAAGAAAAATTTCCTAAACCCCAAACCATTTACCCCAATTGAGGATAGTTTATGAGTCCCATTCAAAACCATCAATCCCAGCCAAGTTCTCAAGAGGATACGACACGATCGCAATTATTAGAATCCTTGTTAGCGTGCGATCGCGATCTGGAAAATATCTTATTCGCCTTAAACGAATTGGGATGGGATAGTGAAGAATCTCTCGCTGTTCTCAATCGCCAGCATATTATTTCCATTCTCAACCGCTATCTCAACAAAAAACTATCATCTTTAGCAGTAGAAAATTGGGCAAATGCAGTTGAATGTCGGGAAGATATTAGCTATGAGAAAAACTTTGAAACGATTATCGACCGCATTATTCAAGAACTTGCCAATCCTCGTATATATCGTCCCTTATCGCATACCATAGCACGAGAATGGTACGATTATTTTCGAGAATTAGATAGAGTTTATATTGACCAAAGGTTATCTGAACATCACCATATTTCTTGATCTAAGCGATCGCATTTCTGATATTTTTTCGGGTGGTGCGATCGCATTTTTCAAGAGTTAAAAAAAGAGAAGCGATCGCATTTCCGGTATTTTGCTAAGGGGAGCGATCGCCTCTCCGCACACAGTGTTAAACTCAAAGAGAATCAATTCTATCAATAAAGATGACAGATCCAATTATCACGATTGACACTCACTGGAGTTCTCCTAATCCAGTTCGCATTGTCAAGCAGACAAGAGCAGGGAAAGTTGTTGTGTAAATGTCAAAAACCGACCGAAAATCTAAGTTCGGGACAACACCAAGACAAAATGCCTCGCAGGTATTGATTTTGCAAGAAGCGGGGCGATCGCTCTAAATTAACGTCGCGGTGGTTTACAATGGAAACGATTTCTCTGGCGAAATGCGGTCGAACCGAGGACGCAAGCCGCTATTATTGAGATAATTACTGCGTTTATTCGCGCAATTTGCACTGCTCTCTCCTTTTCTCGATAGTTTTATCTGCAAACTCGATCGGAAAATATTAGGCTAATGAAACAGACCAATCAACCCTTGCATCTTGAATTTAATGCCGATCGCAGCTATATTGCGATTTTTTATGAGGATCGAGAAGTCGGTTTCTGTAGCCCGGAAATAGCTGCGAGGATTGTCGAGACTCTCAATGAAGACGAACAACTTCATGAAGATAACGAGACCCTCACCAAGGCATTACAAATGGCTTGTACGGATTTGCTCAAGCAAAGGGGGGGAAATCCTGCTAAAGTCACTAAGTTGATGGAGCGCTATCTGGAAAATGCCAAGCGACCCGAACATGGCACTAGGGCCCTCGCTTTTCTCTTGCGCGATCGCCAAAGAGAACTTGATGTTAGTGACAAAGAGTTTGTTTTCTTCTGTAATTCTTATCGTTTGTCACCGCAAGAGTTACGAGATATTTATCGCGGTAAAGAGGTAACAGATGAGCAACTCAAGGTTCTCTCCCGCATTCTCGGCAAATCTACGAAGGAAATTATGGAAATTCGCGATGGCTTTAGCAATAAAGAAATGAATACTCTGGCTCGAATTTTAGGAACATCCGCGAAGGAATTAACGGAATTGTTGAAGTAGAAGAGGGAGCAAACTACCAATTCTCCAAGACTCTACAGTATTGTTTGGCAATAATTTCCGGTGTAAAATGGGCGTTGAGATAGTCTCTCCCGGAATTGCCTAAAGTGCGGCTAACTTCCGGATTATCCGCTAGATGGCGGATATAATGAGCCAATCCCTCTGCGTCTCCATTATCAAAGGCGGCACCGCATTGCGCTTCTTCTAGTAGCGATCGCAGGTAAGAATGAGATTCGCAAACTGCTGCCACGGGACGACCGGAAGCGAGAATTCCATACAATTTGCTTGGAGCAACTAATCCTTCTAAACCAGGGCTAATACTCACCAAAGAAAGGTCGCAAGCCGTGAGAGAGTAAGGCAAAACTGATTTATCTTGATAAGGCAGAAAACGACAATTTTTGAGTCCCAATCTGGTAACGCGATCCTGACAGGCTTGTAATTGCGCTCCGTGACCGATAAAGAGGAACTGAATGGAATCTTCCTGAAGTAGTTCTGCTGCCGTTAAAATCGTATCGAGATCGTGACAGCGACCGAGATTGCCAGAATATTGTACCGTGAAGCGATCGGTAAGCTCGAACTGGCGCGCAAACCAATTATCCTGTTTGCTGCGCGGTACGATCGCCTCGGGATCGGCCCAACTGGGAATCACATTTACTTTCTCTTCTACCTCCGGACATTTCGCCACAACTCGTGCTTTCATGGAGGAACTCAACACAATAATTCCGGTCGCTTTTTGCCAAATTTTGCGATTGAGCCAATCCCAAAATCTCACTAAACCATGTTTTTTCGGGACGACTTGCAAGGCAACTGCGACATCTGGATAGAGATCGTAGAGCAGACAAATATAACGAATGCCAAAACATTTATGTGCTAGGTATCCTAACACCGACAAATAAGGCGGTTCGCTGGTAAACAGAAAAAGATTCTGACTGCGAGAATTTTTGATCAGGTGCATGGCCACGCGAGTGCAGAATAATAAGCCATTAATGGCTCGTCCGCGAATTCGTAGCGGCCAGAGCCTGGAGGTTCGCGATCGCCGTATGGCAACTTTTTCCGATACTTCTCGTTTGGGGGCAAATTCCTTATCAAACGCATACCCCGGCTGTCCAGTAAAAATACTGATTTTCATCCCTAACTTGCTTAATTGTGAAGCAAGTTCAGCAATTAATTGTCCTGTTGCTGCGTAGTCGGGAGGATAAAATTGCGTAACAATAAGAACTTTACCGGGTTTAGATGCAAGTTTAGAATATTCGCATTTACTCTTAATCGATTTGGACGGTAGCACTAAGAGGTTTGGTAGATGTTTGTCGAGTTGATTCCTCATTCCCAATTCATGCACGTAAAAAATTAAAAATTAAACAAAAATCAGATTGCGCGTTACCCTAAATTGATTTTCGTATAATCATTATGAACTCATCCTTGATAACCGATCTTTCTCAGCAATGGCAAGGGCAAGTCTACTTAGTACGCGCTTCATCTTTTTAGAGTTCTACTGAAGGTTATCGTAAAATTGTACCTATTCATTCCTAGAAAATACTGAATTAGCACCCATCGAGAGAGTAGCACAAAAATCTCCGCTTTGAGCCAACCAAAAATTCTCGGAGAGATGGCGATCGCGACTCTCCGTATTTTTACTAAAATCGATCTGGGTAACTTTACGGTGCCTTTATATTTTTTTTTCTCTGGAAAAATTAAAATTTGTTGGGAATGATAAGAAATCAATATCTCTAGACCCAGAAAATCGAGGATATTAATATCCTCGATTGTGCAGATTGAGTTCAAGATGCTCTGGTTTAGAGCATCAATGATAGATTCATTAACTTCTACCGCTTGGTTTGCTCAAATAAATCAAATAAGCGATCGGCCCAATATTTGACATCATATTTTGTCACCGTCGCGTACATTTTTTCCATGCGATCGCGCTGTTCCTCCACTGGCATATCCAAAGCGAACTCAATTGCCTTATCCATACGCTGAGTTGAGTAAGGATTGGTTAAAACAGCTTGGCGTAATTCTACCGCAGCACCAACAAACTCAGAAAGAACCAGTACGCCATCTTTGCCTTCATGGGAAACAATATACTCTTTAGCCACTAAATTCAAACCATCTCGCAATGGTGTTGTCCAGCAAATATCAGCAGCCTTATAAAAACCGATCAAGTGGTGAAAAGGAATAGGTTGAGTAAAGAGTAAAATGGGAGTCCAATCCAGTTTAGAAAAGCGCCCATTAATTTTTCCGGCTGCTTGCTCAATTTGATTTTGAGCAGTTTTGTAAATCCGCATTCCTGCCGCAGCCGAAACACAAGTCATGACAAATTTAATTTTACCATGCAGATCGGGGCGACGTTCTAAGAGACGTTCGTAGGCTTCCAACATTTCTTGATTACCTTTAACATAATCAACGCGACCCGCAGCAATGATTAATTTTCGTCCATTTAATTCTTGCCGAACTTGTTCGATATGTTGTTGCGTTTCTTCCAATTTTAAAGTATTGAGAATATGTTGCGGATTTGTTCCGACGGGAAAAGCATCAATCCTAACCAGTTGATCTTTATAGCGAATCTTGCTAATGACTTCCGGTTCTGCTAATGCCATTCCTACGGAAGTCATCTGTTCGGGTACATCACTTGTTTCAACGATTTCGATCTCTCGCAAACTGCGGGCAACATTGACAAAATTTTCCGAATAGCGAGGAATATGAAAGCCGACAATATCGCAACATAATAAACTCTCGACAATCTCTTCTCGCCAGGGCAAAATGTTAAAAATATCGACGGAGGGAAAAGGAGTATGATGGAAAAAAGCAATGCGAGCATTGGGTTTTTGCTGGCGAATGTAAAACGGAGCAAGCCAAAGATTGTAATCGTGAATCCAAATTAACGCATCATCTTCGGCTTCTTCGCAAGCAGCTTCGGCAAACAACTGATTGATTTGTTGAAAGTTTTCCCAGTCGGAACTTTCTGAAGTGAAATGATAAGGGAAAGAGTGAAGAATTGGCCAGAAGGCTTCTTTAGAAGTAATATGGTAGAAGTGTTTGACTTGATTTGCACTTAAAGGAATGCGAAAAACACTATAATTTCCTTCGCCTTCAATGCTTACTTTCTTTTCAAATTTTGCTTTTTGTTTAGCATTGACTTGTTTCCACGCAATCCAAGTTCCTCGGTTAGCGTTGGCAAAAAAACTTTTTAGAGTTGGCAGAATGCCATTGGGACTTTTTTTCGGTTGGTAACGAATTACGCCATTTTCAATGACTTCATCGTAAGGTTCTCTGTGGTAGAGGATGACTAAATCAGATTTCATGGCTTTTCTTTTGGGCGAATGTTATCTTTAACGTGCCTTTAGTTTCGTACAAATGTACCTATGTGTCCAGTTCTCAGCATAGCACAATTTCCAAGTTTTGTAAAGTTGGCGCGATCGCGCTCCATAAATTAGCTACGGTGAATTTCTTGCCATTTTTGTAACCATTGGAGTAATTGAATTTCTCCAATTTGGCTAGAGTTCAATTTTATGTTCATTACGTCTTCTAATAGTTTTGCTGGTTTTCCAGTTTGTTGAACCCAAGCGTCAATCACAGTTTTTTCATCTAATAATTGATTATCTAAACCCAATTTTTTTTGCAATTGTAATTGTTCTTCTTTACCAACAACATCAATGACAAAATCATGATTCGCTGCTTTTTGCAATACTGCGGCGAGTGCTTCAATATAGACACGAGAATTATTTAAACTTTTCAGGTTAAATTTCTGAGGTTTTCCAAAGCGACGATTAAGAGCGAAAATGACCATCAGAAGAATGATTACTCCTTGAATAAATACTGGTAGCAGAGAAGTTTGAGAGAAATATTTTAACACGCTATCTTTTTGCCCATTTTGTCTGGTTTCTTTATCTTGGTATCCGTGAATATATTCATCAACAAAAATATTTCTGGGACTATTATTTTGTTCTCGAAACTCAACTTCAATTGTTTTATTTTTAGATGTTTTTGTATTGGGATGAAGCACGATATCAGAGAGGAACTTATAATTTGCTAGACTATCCTGATAAGCATTGGCAGCAAGATAGGGAGTGGTCGTGAAAATAGCTTGTCCTTGACCCAATTTTTGCTGCCAAACAATTGCACCAAAATCATCACCGAGTAATATTTCTTTTCGATCTATGGCACGTCGTGTTGTTTCAATTTCTATTGTTCCAAATGCTGTAGAATGTTGAGTTTTAAAAACAGCTTTACTGGAAGGTTGATGCCATCCTAGAATAACAATAGTATTCCCTTTTTTGATCCATTTTTTAAGGCTATCCGAAAAGAAAGAAGACTTGAAATCGTCAGATGAATCCGATTGAGAGGGAATCAAATCACTATAAGCCCGAACTAATGTTATTGGATTTTTATCTTTAGTTTGGGGCGGTAGGGAAGATTTTTTCCAGCGCTGAATCTGAATATTTTTATCTTGTCCCCATTCATTTTGGATAAATTCATACCATGCACCGTAGCCATCTGGAGCGCGATTGTAGGTTGAACCGCTTTGATTGGTACTATTGTTCGGTGCAACAAATAAAGTTATTAAAATAACGATAAATAGAGCGATCGCGCCAAATTTGATTGATTTCCTTTGGAAATTCATCGAAAAAATGGGTAGAAACCCCGTCCCGATCGCGATATGCGGAGGACGGCTTTACATTGAATAAACATAACCCTCTTTTTTGTGGATTATCTGGCAATACTTGTGATTAATGCCTTGGATTAATCCATTTGGATTAGAAATGATCGTGAAGGGTGAAGAACTCATTGTTAAATTGCGTTACACTGGTTTATATGTAGTCTAAAACACAATGACAACGCTATGGAGCAAGATTCATTGCCCACGGAGATTATTTTGACACACCCTCGAGAAACTTTGGGTGAAGTTTATCTTGATTGGATGCCGCAACCGGGGAACTATTTGGATTTTGCAGGCAAAACCTACGCGGTTTTAGAACGCCATCATCACTATCGCTACAAGATTGAGGGTTATCGTCTCCACAAAGTTTCCATTTACGTTCAATCGGCAAAAACCCCCCAAGAACGAACTCAAATTAATGGACATTGGATTGTTGGCGATGCAAAATGCCGCTTTAATGCGCGATCGGAACTTTTGCGCTGTGCTGTAAATCCTGAAGGTCCCTGTTTGGGATGTCGGTATTTTGAGGAATGCGATCTTTGACTTTTCTTATGATTGGGCAAACATGAGTTTAAGTGAGATTAATAATTTGATTTTCGATCTTTTAGCTCATTTATTACCATCCCCAAGTTCCTGCACCGCCTTTAAAGGGTCCGACAATATCGCTAGTCACCCAACCTCCATAAAAGTCTCCTTCTTGAGCCTGAACTCGTTCTCCATCCACGTAACAAGCATCCATTAAACTAGGATAAACTGCAATGTAATTTTTAATTGCAGCAAAGGAAGGGGTAGGTTCGGGATAGTACCATGCAGCATGAGGAATTGTTTTCTCTCCCACTGCGATCGCATAATATTTCGCTACTCCTTTCCACTCGCAAAAAGTTTGTCGAGATAGAGGGGAAAAATACTCCATTTTCACATCTTCGGGGGGGATGTAATAAACGGGAGGATGACTGGTTTCGAGGACGCGATAAGTATTTTGACTTTCGGCGATCGCAACTTCATTGAAAATAATTTTAATCTGTTTGGGAGAGGGTTCGGCGATCGCGGGACGAGGATAATCCCACACAGATTCTTGACCGGGACCGGGTTCAATACGCATCTTTTCAGTTATCAAGGAACAATTATTAATATTAAAATTAATTCAGAACTGCTGTAGGAAGCGCAAATCGCTGCTATAAAGACGGCGAATATCATCAATTTCGTGCAGTACCATGGCAAAACGTTCTACACCAAAACCCGCCGCAAATCCCGTATAAATTTCAGGATCGTAACCCACAGCTTTTAAAACATTGGGGTCTACCATTCCGCAGCCCAAAACTTCTAACCATTTTCCTTTCCATTTAACATCAACCTCTGCGGAAGGTTCTGTAAAGGGAAAATAACTCGCGCGGAATAACATGGGCAATTCTTCCCCAAACATTTGCCGTACAAATTCCTTAATCGTACCTTTGAGATCGGTAAAAGTTAGCCCTTTATCGATCGCTAAAACTTCCACTTGATGGAAAACCGCCGCATGAGTTGCATCCACTGTATCCCGCCGATAAACGCGACCAGGGGCGATAATACGAATGGGAGGTTCGTGACTTTCCATATAACGGACCTGCACGGGAGAAGTGTGAGTTCGCAATAAGTTACCATCCGTGAGATAGAGAGTGTCCTGCATATCTCGGGCGGGATGATCCGCAGGAATATTCAAAGCCTCAAAATTGTAGTATTCTGTCTCCATTTCCGGACCTTCCGCGATGGTGTAACCCAACCCCGCAAAAATATCGATGAAGCGGTCAAACGTGCTGTTGAGAGGGTGAATGCGACCGAGGGGACGACCGACACCAGGCATGGTAACATCTAAGCGTTCTGCCTCGAGTTGTGCTTGAATTTTGACCGTTTCTAAGGTTTTGCTGACGGTTTCTAGGCTATTTTGAATCGCTTCCTTGACTTCATTGGCGATCGCGCCAATTTTGGGACGGTCTTCAGCGCTGAGTTTACCCATCCCTCGCAAGACTTGGGAGAGTTGACCCTTTTTCCCCAAATATTTCACTCTCAGGGGTTCTAGGGCATCAAGGGCATCTGTAGAGGCGATCGCCTTTGTGGCCTCAGTTTTTAGGGCTGTTAGTTGAGTTTCGATCTCGTTTGGGGAAGTCATGAGCGTGGGATTTCGGTTAATTTGCCATAGTGTTATAGTTTACCGAAATGTTGCCAACAGTAGAAAATATAAAAATAAGTTTTTGCTTTTAGCAAAATCAATTAAATTAAAGGAATGAGGTAAAAAATCAGCGCCTTAGTCAATTATTAATGTCTCCAAACGCCAAATATTATTCTCCTGCTAAAAGATTCCACAAAATCCCCTTGCGATCGCTCCTTGTGGTTCCTTTTGTCATCGAAGTTGTTGCGGCTGTGGGATTGACGGGATGGCTTTCTCTGCAAAATGGACAAAAAGCAGTTAATGATGTAACCACACAACTCCGAGAAGAAATTACCGCCCGCATCCAACAAAAACTTGAATCTTATTTGGAAGTTCCCCACACGATCAATCAACTGAATGCTAAGGCGATCGCGATCGAACAACTCGATTTAACCAATCCTTTAATCCTCGATCGCCATTTTCTCCAACAACTGCAAACTTTTGATTCTGTTACGGGAATTTACTTTGGCAATGAAGAGGGAGGATTTACGGGTCCCGAACGAGGTGAGGGGAAAACATTTTTTATTTACTCCACAGAAGCCTTTAAACTTGGGAATCTTTATAAGTATGCTATTGATAAACAGGGCAACCGTCAAGAAATCTTAGATACTATTCCTAATTACGATCCCCGTCAGCGACCTTGGTATACTGCTCCAATTAAAACAAAAAAAGCGACTTGGAGTGAAATTTATCCTTTTATCTCCGATTTAGGTTTGGGAATATCTGCGAGTTTACCGGTTTACGATGATAGAGAAACACTCCAAGGGGTATTAGAAATCGATCTATCTCTGGCAGATATTAGCAAGTTTTTGCGCTCTCTGAAGATTGGGCGCACGGGACAGACTTTTATTATGGACAGTTCGGGGTTAATTGTCGCTTCTTCCACAGAGGAAAACCCTTTTGTAGATAGCCAAGGTAAGGACGATCCCCAACGCTTACAGGCGATCGAGAGTCGCATTCCTCTCATTCAAACAAGCGCCGAATATATCTTGGCAACATTTACAGATTTTTCCAGTTTGAAGGGAAGCGAAAAATTAACTTTTACTGTACAAGGACAACGACAATTCTTACAGGTTACGCCTTTCCGGGACGAACGAGGACTAGATTGGTCCATTGTTGTGGTGATCCCGGAAGCTGATTTTATGGAACGCATTCAAGCTAATACTCGCTTAACAATTTTTCTCTGTTTGAGTGCTTTAGGGGTGGCAATTTTACTGGGTTTCTTGACTTCTCGCTGGATCGCTGCTCCCATTTTGCGCTTAAATGCGGCTTCAAAGGCGATCGCCTCGGGGGAACTCGACCAACATATTGAGGTCAAACAAATCCGAGAACTCGACACTTTGGCTCGTTCTTTTAATCAAATGGCGGGACAGTTAAAAGATTCATTTACTGCTCTTGAAAAAACGAATATAGAATTAGAACAACGAGTTGAGGAACGTACTTCTGAATTGCAACAAGCGAAAGAAGTTGCCGACTCAGCCAACCAAGCAAAAAGCGAATTTCTGGCTAATATGAGTCACGAATTGCGAACACCTTTAAATGGTATTCTTGGCTATACCCAAATTTTACAGCGCGATCGCACTGCTACGCCTAAAATTAAAGATGGGCTGAATATTATTGACCAATGTGGTTCTCATTTATTGACTTTAATTAATGATATCCTCGATATTTCTAAAATTGAAGCGCGAAAGCTCGAATTACATTCTCTCGATTTTCATTTAGAAACTTTTCTGCACGGTATTTGCGAACTATTTCGGATTAAAGCCGAACAAAAAGAGATTGGTTTTCATTATGAAGCTCTTTCTGAACTTCCTAACGCTATTCATGCTGATGAAAAACGCTTGCGTCAAGTTCTGATTAATTTGTTAGGTAATGCGATTAAATTCACCGATCGCGGCACTGTTACCCTGAAAATTAAAAGTTTAAAAACAACGCAGCAAATTATTGAAGATCGACAAGTTACTTATAATTGCATTCGCTTTCAAGTTGAGGATACTGGGGTTGGTATGACTCCGACACAATTAGAGAAAATTTTTCTGCCTTTTGAGCAAGTTGGCGATCGCCACCGTCAATCTCAAGGAACGGGCTTGGGCTTGGCTATTAGTTGTAAAATTGTTAAAATGATGGGCAGCGAACTGAAAGTTAAGAGTG
>NZ_JAYGHV010000389.1:0-31649 GCF_034932145.1 Spirulina sp. 06S082
TCGGCTTATGGAAAACTCAAAGATGAGAAGGCAGCCAAAGACCTCTTGCAGGAGGCTCGCGAAGCCGCAAAGGAGATTGACAACCCATACTTCAAATCCTTTGCCCTGAGTGCGATCGCCTCGGCTTCTGGACAACTCAAAGATGAGAAGGCAGCCAAAGACCTCTTGCAGGAGGCTCTCGAAGCCGCAAAGGAGATTGACAACCCAAACTCCAAATCCTATGCCCTGAGTGCGATCGCCTCGGCTTATGGAGACCTAAACAACTGGGAAATGACGCAAGGGATATTGCAAGATACTCTCTCGGCTGCTGAGGCTGCTAATGCTGATGAAGCCTTAAAAGAGATATCGTTTCAATATGCCCTGCATGAGGATTGGGGAAAGGCATTGCACGCACTCGACAATTGTCGGGAGTTTATAAAAATTCAGGCTTTAGCAGATATACTAACCCTGTGGGCAGAAAAGAAAAATCCCCAGTTAATTGATGGGGCTGTGGTGCTTAACCTTGATGTCGAGGGAACTGCCAACAATTACACCTTTAACGTCTCCCTCTATAGTCGCGATTCCGGCTGCAAGCAATATGCAGATTGGTGGGAAGTCCTCAGCGAGAATGGGGAACTCTTATATCGCCACGTTTTCGACAAAAGCCACGTCGATGAGCAACCCTTTACCAGTACCGGAGAACCCGTTAAGATTCCCGGCGATCGCACGGTCATCGTTCGCGCTCACATGAATAACACGGGCTATGAAGCAAAGCAAGCATGGAAAGGGAGCGTCGAAAACGGCTTCAAATTTGTGCGCCTTTCCCGGAACTTTGCCGCGTGGGTCGCCAAAGAAGACCCCCAGCCCCCAGAGTGTCAGGAATTGGATTAGTCGTATATCCCTTGAGGGGTGACAAGCAAGCTATAAAGCAGATTTGATAAGGGTTAAAGCGTGCATTCCTTTCTGAAAATAAAGACGTTTATGAGATTTGAGATTCATCAAATGAGTGGCAAGGTCTGACCAAAGTTTCATCGATTTAACCCAAAGAGAACCATAGAGTCCAATCCAGAAATCACTATGTCGAGGAATAGAGCGGTTCTTCTCAGTAGGACGACAGATATACTCACTTACCTTGAGATTTTGACAAGAAATGCCTTGCAAAGTGGCCAAGGTATAAGCGATGGCAATCAGTAAAATAGTCGCTAATAAACGTCGTTCATTGACTCGGGTATTTTCCAGATTATAGCCCCCTGTTTTACAATCTTTGAACATGGTTTCAATGCTCCATCGAGCGCGATAAAAGGATAAGGTTAATTCTAAGTTCGGTAAACTGGTCAGGATATACCAAGGGTCTTTCTGTTCCGTCTTACCTCGATACTTTCTTTTCCAATAAACTCCCAGATTAAAATTTCCTAATCGATGTTCTTTGGTACAACTAAGATTTTGATAAAAATGGGATTGTCCCGGTTTAATTTCTAAGTCTTTCAGTGCTAGATAGACTTGTTCATCATCCGAGACACAAGTATTCTTTTTCTGACGTAAAGCAAAGTCTACACCTTGCTTCTCTAGCCACTTTGCCAATTTCACACTATGAAATTCCCTATCTCCTAATACCACGATTGGATAATGGCGAAGAAATCGTAATACTGGAGCTATTATCTTTTTTTGCTGGCTCAAATTACTACTCCCTTTTTGAGAAAGAATTTGCCAATAAATGGGAATCGCGTGTTTCCCCCAGACCAAACTTAACATCATTATATTTCTCTCCTTCCATTGAGTTCTATCTAGAACTAATAAGAGATATCCTTGATGAATCAATTTTAATTTCTTTGCTCTTCTTCGTTGTTTTCGATTTGCTGTTCTCTGTTGATATTCTGTTCTTATCCATTTTTTCAGAATCGGAAACCATAACAGTTTTACACTCAGTTGCGGTAAATTTAAAAATCTTTGCAGGTTTCGGACGCGACTTTCATATTTTATGGGTTGGGGAAATAGTTCTGCCAATCGTGACAATCTCACATTTCTATAACTTTGTAAGAGCATTATCAGCAATTGCAACGTTAACCTTTGACTTTCACTCAGATGAATTTCAATGACTTTCTGGTATAATTCGGGAAACATTTTTTTGTTGAGTTGTCTGCACAGGACAACTCTATTCTTTTTTGAGGGCATTTGCCAAATTACTTGCCCTCTTTGCCTTTCAGCCTCCTTGTCACCCCTCAAGATTTTTTCCTAACAGTTTCCCATTGCTTTTCTAGGGGAATTTCTGCCGCATTTTTTCTTCTTTTTTCTAACACCCTTTTAAGTCAGCAAATCATCCTTTTACAGCACCGGCAGTAATTCCTTGAACGATCCGTTTTTGAAAGATAAGAACTAAAACAATCAGGGGTAATGTTCCTAAAATTGTTGCTGCGGCGATCGGACCGTAAGGAATTTCAAAGGCACTGGCTCCACCAATTTTAGAAATAGCAATGGGAATCGTTTGTAATGAATCTCTCGTGATGAAAGTGAGTGCAAAAATAAACTCATTCCATGCAAAAATAAAGGCTAAAATTCCTGTGGTCACGAGGGCTGGAGTTGTCATCGGTAAGATAATTTGCAATAACATTTGAATGGTATTATAACCGTCGATCTTGGCAGAATCTTCTAAGTCTTTGGGGAGTTGCTGAAAAAAGCTGCGTAACACCAAAATAGTTAAGGGCAAATTAATTGCTGTATAGGGAATGATGAGGGATAAATAATTATTTCCCAAACCGAAAAATTTCACCAGTTCCAATAGTCCTAAAAAGAGAAGAACATAGGGAAAAAGACTGATAATGAGAATGAAACCGAGAATAATATTCTCCCCTGGTATTTTTAATCGCGCTAAGGTATAAGCTGCCGGTGCGCCAACTGCCAAACAAATCACAGTTGAGGTCAAAGAAACAAACGCACTGTTGAGCATATAGCGGAAAAATTTCCCACCTAAAACGATGTAATGATCGAGGGTCAGTTGTTGGAAGCTGGGAAAATATACCGTTGGCAATTTTGCGATCGCGTCATTGGTTTTCAGCGAGGTTAACACTTGCCACAATACAGGTAAAAGGCAAAATAGAACCATAAAAATAATACCTGCCCAGAGTAATATTTTTTTCCAGTTTAGAGATTGTTGGGTTGTTGAATTAATAGGGGTCATTTTTTATTGTTCTCCAGAGATGTTAATACGATTTTGGGATAAAAAGAAAGCGGCGATCGCAACAACTATAATCAACAACAAAAATGTCACTGTGACTAAAGCTGCTCCATAACCAAAATCTAAATAGCGGCGCACGGTAGAATAGATATAAATGGAAACCATTTCTGTTGCCCCAGCAGGACCCCCTCCCGTCATCACTTGGACTAAATCGAATATACCAAAAGATTGAGCAAACCTAAACAAAAGAGAAATTAAAATTTGTGGGATTAATAAAGGCAGAGTAATTTGCCGAAAACTCTGAATGGGGGTTGCACCATCAATCGCATGAGCCTCATAAATATCGCTAGAAATCGATTGTAAACCTGCGAGTAAAATTAAGGCAATAAATGGTGTTGTTTTCCAAACATCGGCAACAATTAAAGAAAACATTGCTCGAGTGGGTTCTCCCAACCATGTAATCGCTTCATTAATAATACCCAAACGAAACAAAATATCGTTAATAACACCATATTGATCGTTGAAAATCCATGCCCAAGCGAGTCCCATAACAGCAGTGGGTAATGCCCAAGGAATCAAAGCTGTTGTTCTTGCAAAACTACGCCCAAAAAAGGCTTGATTGAGGACGAGAGCAAAGGTCATACCGAACACTAATTCAAGGAAAATAGCGATGCTTGTAAAGACACTTGTATTCCATAAACTTCGCCAAAATCGTCCATCTCCCATCATGCGCCCATAATTATTTAAACCTGAAAAAACGGGTTCGAGTTGAGTCCCTAAATTTTGGGTAAATACACTCAACCAAAAAGCGCGGATAATCGGATAAACAAAAACTAAAGCTAAAATAATTAAAGCGGGAGTAATTAACAGCCATCCTGTATTTTTTTCTCGTTTCCGAATAGTATCTGTCATGATAGTTGATAGTTGATAGTTGATAGTTGATAGCTAATAGTTGATAGCTAATAGTTGATAGCTAATAGTTGATAGCTAATAGTTGATAGCTAATAGTTGATAGCTAATAGTTGATAGCTAATAGCTAATAGTTGATAGCTAATAGTTGATAGCTAAGACTGGGTTATCTGACTAATAAGCGCCTTGTTTCTGCGGCGGCAGATTTCATGGCTTTTTCTGCACTCATGGTATTGGTTAAAGCGGCACTTAAATAGCGTTGTAAAATGTCTGAGGCTTGAGCATATTGAGCAATAGGAGGGCGCAAGGCAGAGTTTTCAACGACTTCTAAAAGTTGAGGATAATAACTGTATTTCGCGACGATCGCGGGATCGGTAAAAAGCGATCGCAGACTCGGTAAATATCCTGTTTCTAAAACAAATTCTCGTTGCATCTCTTCGCTACTAATAAACTCAATTACCCGCCATGCTTCTTCGGGATGTTTGCTTGTAGCAGAAATTCCCAGCCCCCAACCTCCTTGACAGGCTCCACTTTTAGCTCCAGGTTGGTGTACCATCGGTTTTAGGGCAAATTTACCCGCAATATCTGATTGAGAAGCTAATCCTGCTACATAAGGCCAATTACGCAGAAAAACTGTTTCACCCCCTTGAAAAAGTCGGCGGGTTTCTTCTTCTTCATAAGTGGTGACACCTGGAGGGGAAATTCCTAATTCAATGGTACTGCGAAGAAATTTGATGGCGGCGATCGCCTTTTCTGAATCAAGTCCTACTTCTAAAGTATCTGGATTGACCCAATATGCGCCAAATCCCTCTAGAATTTCGACAAACATTGCTGCAAGTCCTTCATATTGTTTCCCTTGCCAAACATAGCCCCATTGAGCTATTCCTTTGTTCTGTAACTCTTGAGAAATTGCAATTAATTCGTCAAAAGTGTCTGGGGGATTATAACCATTTTCTTTGAGGATATCGCTGCGATAGTACAGCATCCCGCCATCGGATCGCAAAGGTATGCGATAGAGTTTATTTTGATATTTTCCGCCTTCTAGATCGCCCTTTAAGAAGCCTTTTAAGCTATTTTCAGTAACAAATTTATTGAGATTTAGCAACCATCCTGCGGCTGCAAATTTTGGCACCCAAACAATATCGAGATAGACCAGATCGTAGGGAGTATCGCCAAGGAGAAAGGCTGACGTATAAAGGTCTTCTACCAGATTGGTTGCATTGGGTGCCGCAATAATTTCTAGGTCAATATCTGGATTTTCTGCCTCGAATTTTTCTTCGATAGATTGCCATTGTGCCGCTTCAAGCGCCTGCATCATGACAGTAATTTTAACTTGCTGCTGTGCCAAAGCGGGTAACACTAACATTAAGGATATGAGAATCCCTAGGGTTGCGATCGCCAAAACTAAAAAGCGAGTCAGTCTCGATTTTCGCCTCCAAATATTTAAGAAAACATTCATCAGAAAACTGTAAATTGGGGTTTGATTTACTAATACCGCAATCTACGGAGGTTAAAAGCCATTACGTCTAAAAATGTTAAAAAACTTAATATTTCGGGATATCCATGCTGCCTGAATTTAGAAGTTCCCGAGGGCAAAAACAATTAAAATAATTGCGAAAATTGTGAAAATGGCGATCGCCAAAACTCCTATTTTGCGGATTGCTTTTTCTGATTCTGTGAGAGGAATCAATTGTTTAGACATAATAGCAACGGAAATGTGGATATTATTGAGTTGCAAGCGTTGATAGGATTTCTTTTGATAACCATTAGCCTGATAGAATTTAATGGCATTTAGAGCAGAACTAACCCAAAGCCGTCTGTAGCGTTTTTCAATGGCAACTGCTTCGATCGCTTGTAGGAGTTGCGTGCCAATATTTTGACGGATGCGATCGGGATGAATATAGATGCCATTAATATCGGCGGAATGAGATGATAGACAAGAAAAACCAATGATTTTTTTCTGGGGAATATTATGAGTCCGTGAAATATCTATTGGTGATGTCTCTTGTTCTTCTGCAACAAAAACAATTTCTTGGCAATCTGTCCTTGCTTTTCCTTGAGTTTGAATCATTGCTTCAATTTCTGTTGCTGTATAATCGATCGCAGAAAGAAATGTCAATGCTTGGGATTGTAGTTCGAGAATTGTGGTAATTTCTTCTGGTTTTGCCAAGCGAATTTTAATCTTCATACTAATCTTCATACTAATCTTCATACTAATCTTCATACTAATCTTCATACTGTCCGCTAACTCCGCTTGAAGCCAAAAAGGGGAGTTTTTTCAGGGCGATCGCCGGTTGAGGGGAAAAAGAGCATAAGCTAAGACGCATTTAAAGGACGTATCTCTAGCGAGCAAGATGCTCGCACTACCCGGTTTCTGGGATTCTTGATGATGTCGTTTAGATGCTGAACAGCATAATCTGGAGAGGCGATCGCGTTTTACATCTTGAGGATGCGATCGGCTAATATATAATACTCTACAAGTTTTGGGAAGTTGTAGGCCAAAGGAGCAACAAAATGTCAAATTCCGACTCAAATTCCGACTCAAATTCTTATCTTGTTTTCATCTGCGGTTCCGCATTGAGAGGACAACCAGATCATCAAACCATCGCTGAAACGAAGTTTATTAAAGAAATTAAAACTGAACCGCGCTATCGATTGCATTCTGTTGAAGACAAACATCCTGGCATTTATGAAGTCAAAGAAGGCGGTATTTCTATTCCTGGCGAACTTTATGAAATGACCGAGGAACAATATCAACATTTGTTGGCGAATGAACCTCCTCATCTTTATCCCTTTCCTGTTACTTTGCAAGGAGGTGGAGAGGCGATCGCGATGCTCTATCCTCGGGAAATTATCGCAGAACGCAACTATCTCGATGTTTCTAGCTATAGTGGCTGGACAGCTTATAAAGCCAGTAAATCTTGAGATCGCCGTCCTGAAACCCTCCTCAGTTTTCCTCAAGGGAGAGATGCAGAATGAGGGATTTAAAATTTTTTATCATCTTGTAGTTTCCAATCTACTAGGATGGCGATCGCTACTTGAATCTCGACTTTGCGATCTACTTTAGTGAATAAAACTTTGCTAGGCTGAAAGCGAACCTCTCGCTGACTGGGAGTGCATCAATAGCGAAATCTCAATTCCCATCCCCTGATTAAACGATGACTGAGCTAAAACTGCGCTTGCATCTTGAGGGCAGTCCTGAAAGTATTATTCGCGTTACGGCCGATGAATTCATCATTGGCCGTCTGCCTGAATGCGATATTTGTCTCCCTTTCTCAGAAGTTTCCCGCAATCACAGCCGCTTATTTAAGGAGTCTGAAGACCAATGGTTTGTTGAGGACATGGGCAGCACCAATGGCACCATCGTTAATCAGAATATCATTTCTGGGGCTTACAAACTTCAGCCCGACGATGCTATTCAAATCGGTAATGCGTTCCTTTTTGTCTCTCTGTTGGATGGCGAGATCGGCAAAAGTACCCTCGTGCGCGATCGCGATACGATTTTACGCAGCGCGGAAGAACTGCAAAAACAATGGTTAAATGTCGATAAAACAGGTCCTGGTGAAGGTAATTCCCAAAGGGCGATCGCGCGATTGCGTCATTTGGTCGAAATTGCCAAGGATCTCAGTTCTGCGGAATCCATTGAAGCTATTTTTGAAAAAGTGCAGAAGGTGGTTTTTCAAGAAATCAAAGCGATCCAGCGATTTGCCTTATTAGTTGATGTTTTGGAAGATGGGGACCTGCAACTGATCGAAGCCGCTTCGAGGCGAGGTCCGGAGCCCCTGGAAACCCATACCTACGGTTGGATCGGTCGCAGTATTTGCAAGCGGGTTTTTGCGGATAAGGTGGCGATTAAAACCGTTGACGCTCGAGAAGACGAACGTTTTGAAGGGGAACACAGTATTTTAGCGAAAGGCATTCGCGGTGCCTTAGCGGTGCCGATCTGGGACCGCGATCGCGTGGTGGGAGTTCTCTACGCCGATGCCAGTTTAAAATTAAAAAGTTCTGATGCGGCGGAAGATGAGGAAGATTTGAGCTTTTTTTCTACCCTTGCCAATCTCGTCGCCTACAGCGTCCAACGTTGGCTACTAACGCGTAAACTGCAAGAGGAAGCCAAAATTCGCCAACAACTCGAACGCTATCACTCTCCTGGAGTGGTCCAGCAATTAATTGCCGTCGGTGCCTTAGAAAATGGTCGCCTTGAACCCAAGGAAGCGGAAATTAGTATTATTTTTGCTGATATTGTTGGTTTTAGCGATATGTCAGAACTTATGACCCCAAAGCAAATTGCTCGGTTATTAGATCGCTTCTTTGAGGAAATGCTTAAATCTGTTTTTGACCGGGGGGGGACATTGGACAAATTTATCGGTGATTGTATTATGGCGTTTTTTGGAGCGCCAGAACCCCAAGAAGATCACGCCGATCGCGCAGTCATGGCAGCATTAGAAATGTTGCAGCGTTTGGATCGACTCAATGAAGCTGGAATCTGGAAACAACCTCTACAATTGCATATTGGTATTAATAGCGGGAAAGCTGTAGTCGGTGATGTGGGGAGTTCTCAACGGGTAGACTATACCGTATTGGGAGCCGCCGTGAATTTAGCCTCTCGTTTGGAAATGAGTTGTCCTCCTAGCGAATGTACGATTTCTGGAGCGACTTATCAATTGTTACGACAAAAAGAGGGATTTTATTTGATTGGCGAGCGAAATTTTAAGGGTATTAATCGACGAATTCCAGTATATCAAACCAGGAGAAACAAAAAATAATAAAACAGTTGTTTTACTAATTCTACGATCTGTTCTGCGGTTAAGTTGAGAACTGGCATGGGATTATATTTTAGTGTCTGATTAGTTCTAATTGTAGTATTTTAGCGCTTATCTTTCCTCAGCAATCCGATCGCGCATTGATTCCAACCCAAAAATCCGCTCTCTGAAACAGTTTCGCGATCGCAGTCAATATTTATTTAACAAATCTTAAAATAATGTAAAATTTAGAAACACAAGTTAAAAATCAAGGTGATGAGTCAGTCCGATCGCGCACCCAATAACGAAAACCAGAACCTTCGCAGGCCGGGTTCAATTCAACCCCACGGTATCCTATTAGCGATCGCTGAACCCCATTACACGATCCAGCACGTCAGTAATAATACGCACGATTTCCTCGGTATTTCCCCCCAGGATTTACTCGGACAGCCGATCGCCACCCTATTCAATCAATCGCAACAAGATATCCTACAACAAACATCGGGTAAACCCATAGGAGTTGGGATATCTTTTCTGCTATCTCTGCAAACACCCCTTGGAGAGCGACAATTTGACGCGATCGCTCATCAAACCTCTGAAACCTTAATTATCGAATTAGAACCCAAAAATCGCAAAGTTGACGAAAATTTACCCGATTTTTCCGCTTGGGTTCGAGAAACACTTTCCAGCTTACAAAAGACCTTAACTTTAACAGAATTTTTTCAGATTGTGGCGCAGGAAGTCAAAAATATAATTCAATTCGATCGCGTTATGGTTTATCAATTCGATCGCCAAGGTGCGGGACAAGTAATTGCTGAAGCCAAACCAGAAATATTAAGTCCTTATCTGGGATTGCATTATCCCGCAACAGATATTCCCGAAGACTCTCGAGAACTTTATTTACAATCTCGCTTGCGATTTATTCCCGATCTTGCAGCACAATCTGTTGAAATTATTGCCCGAGATCGGCAAACCAATCTCCCTCTCGATCTCAGTTTTACTCTTCTCAGAAGTGTTGATTCTTGCTGCATAGAATTTCATCAAAATATGGGGGCAAAAGCACTACTTGTTATTTCTTTAATTAAAGATAAAAAACTTTGGGGACTCATTTCTTGTCATCACCAAACCCCTAAATATCTGCCTCATTCTCTGCGAGTAGTGTGTGAATTATTAGGGCAATTCGTCTCTCTAGAACTCGCCAATAAAATCAAACAAGAGGAGTTAGATTATAAACTTGAATTGCGATCGCATCATTCACAACTCCTCGAAGCGATCGCCAGTAAAAAGAGTTTCCCAGAAATCTTGCTCAACCCGAATCCTCGCTTATTAAAATTAGTGGGAGCGCAAGGAGCAGCAATTTATTTGAATAATGAGATTGCTCTCGTGGGAAATACACCCCCACGAGAAGAAATTTATGCTCTGATTGAATGGTTAAATCATTACACTAACAATAGTTTATTTCAGACGAACTCTCTGGCTCGAGACTATCCTCAAGGAAAAGCGATCGCGGATACTGCTAGCGGTATTCTCTTATTAAAAATTTCTCAAGTTCGCCACTATTACTTACTCTGGTTTCGACCAGAAATAATTCAAACTGTAACTTGGGCTGGAAATCCCCAAGAATCTTTACAAATTACTGAAAATGGTAGCATTATTCTTTGTCCGCGATCGTCCTTTAAACAATGGCAAGAAACTGTTCGCTTGACTGCTCAACCTTGGCTGCAAAGTGAAATTGAAAGCGCGATCGAATTTAGAAATTCTCTCATTGGTTTAGTCCTCGATCGCGCCGATGAACTCGCCCGACTCAACCAAGAATTAGAACGCAGTAACCGAGAATTAACTTCTTTTGCTTTTGCCGCTTCTCACGACCTCAAAGAACCTTTGCGGGGTATTCATAACTATTCCATCTTTTTATTAGAAGACTATGCCGACGTACTAGATGAAACGGGGATTGACCGCCTACAAACCTTAGTCAATCTGACTCAAAGAATGGAATCTCTCATTGATATTCTCCTCAATTACTCTCGTCTCGGTCAAACAGAACTCAAGATCGAGGAGATCGATTTGAATACTCTAATTCAACAAGTTATCAATATTTTTCAGGCCAGCAACCCCAATCATTTAATAGATATTCGTATTCCTCGTCTCTTACCTTCAGTTTTCAGCGATCCCGTTCTCATCAACGAAGTTTTTAGCAATCTCATCACTAATGCTTTTAAATACAACAATAAAGATAACCCTTGGATTGAAATTGGCTTTTTGCAGTCCGAGGAGCAACGAGAAAAAAATTGGAGTCATCTGCAAATACAAGACTCAACAACTATTGTTTTCTATGTCAAAGATAACGGTATCGGCATTCGAGAGCGTCATCGCAAGACTATTTTTCGCCTCTTTAAGCGACTTCACGCTAAGAATAAATTTGGTGGGGGAATGGGAGCAGGACTGGCGATCGTGAAAAAAATTATAGAACGACATGGCGGCCAGATCTGGTGCGAGTCTACTGATGGAGAGGGTTCGACTTTCTTTTTTACTCTGACGCGATCGCAACCTTAAGAAAAAGTAAGTTTTGATACAAATCTTTACAAATATCCCATAGAATAGCCGGAATCAAGTTTAGTGACTTTTTTAAGATAGCGAATGACAGCAACTCTTGAGAAAATCTTACTGGTAGCGGAAGACAGCGACGAGGATTTCGTAGTATTGCAGCGTTTAATGAAACAATTCCAAGTGCAAACTTCGGTTTATCGTTGCGTTGATGGAGACGAAGTTTTAGACTTTCTTTGCCAAGAGGGAGAGTATGAAAATTCACCGACAGTACCAAGACCCGCAGCCATTCTCCTCGATCTTAACCTACCGGGTCTTGACGGTCGCGAACTTCTCGAACAGCTTAAACAAGACGAAAATTTTAAAACGATTCCCATTATTATTTTTACAACTTCTTCTAACCCCGAGGATATCGAGTGGTGCTATCAACAAGGAGCAAATGGTTATTTAATCAAACCCGTCAACGCTCTCGAACTCCGGAAAACCATTCGATCTTTTGTTGAATATTGGCTGGAAAGCAATGTTTTTGCTTGTTCTACCAGTTGATACAATTGCATAACTTCAACTGCAATCGACTATGTTTTCCTTTTGGCATGGGCTTTTGGACAATTTCACCCTCAATGTATTCGCTAGCCGGTTTGGTTTCCGGTAAGGTCAGAAATTGCTCAAGAAACAGATTGGATATTTTGGAATTACCTTCGAGTTTTATATTTTCTTTATATTGTGTTAATATTTTCTTTAGAATTGAAAAAGCCATGATACTTGCAATGAGAGAGGCTAATTCCCTCATCTTTGTGCTATATGCCGCACTCACGAACACTTTTAATTATTGATGATTGTGTCGAGGATCGGGAAGTCTATCGCCAATACTTGTCAAAAGACCCGCACCAATCCTATCGCATTCTGGAAACTGACTCGGCAGAAGAGGGACTTTTACTCTGTCAGAAGGATGCTTGCGATCTAATTTTACTCGATTTGCAATTACCGCAAATGGACGGTTGGGAATTTCTGGATGAATTAAGACAACAAAGCCCTAATTTACCTGTCATTATTTTAACAGGCTACGGCAGTGAAGCGATCGCCGTACAAGCAATGAAAAAAGGCGCTCGGGACTATTTGGCAAAAGCGCATCTCAGACCCAATATTTTACAGCTTACCGTTCGCAATACTATCGAGCGATCGCGCTTACAAAAACAACTGAGACAAAGCCAAGAACGACAGCGACTGATTGCCATGATGTCTCTTCGTATTCGGCAATCCTTGGAACTCGAGCAAATCTTGCAAACCGCAGTTATGGAAGTGCAAATGCTACTGGGGTGCGATTATGCAGCTATCTATCAGTTTACTGGCAACGGGAGCGATCGCCAGCAGAATTCCCAACAATTTTGTGACCGAAGTAAAAGCGATCGGCAAAGTTCGATCGTCTGCGAAGCAAAATTTCGCTCCTGTTGTGGAGAGCAACCGAATTTATTAGCAACTGAGACAAATTTAGAGATTCCCATCATACTCAAAAATTGCGACAGAATTGAACAGTTTTCTTGGGGATTTCTGCTCATTCACCACTGTTCCCAAAAACGCGATTGGCAAATCGAAGAAATCGAAATGCTCCACGAAGTTTCTGTTCAACTGGCTCTCGCCATTCAACAGGCAGAATTACTGAAAAAAACGCGGGTTGCCCTTGAAGAAGAGCAAAAATTAAATGCGTTTAAATCTAAAATTGTTGCTACAGTTTCTCACGAATATCGGACACCTTTAGCGACGATTCTAGCGGCAGCTTCGACATTAAAACAGCATGGAAAACGTCTAGATATAACAAAAAAGGAGCATTTTTTACAACTAATTGAAAATAAATGTCGGCATATGTCTAATTTGATTGATGATATTCTCTGTCTCGATCGCGCTAATCGAAAACAGATAGAATTTGAGTCAGTTCTCATCGAACTTATGCCATTTTTTGCAACTTTAATTCAAGAACATCAAGAGAGTACCAGTGGTAAATGCGAATTAAATCTTAAATTTTCTGGTAATCTGACGAACTTTCATGGCGATCGCCGAATGTTAGAGCAAATCTTCGATAATTTAATCTCGAATGCGATTAAATATTCTCCCGATGGAGGACAAATCGAAATTGCTCTCATGGGGAAAGAAGATGAAGTCATCTTTTCTTTTCAAGATGAAGGAATTGGTATTCCCAAAGAAGAACAAGAAACTATCTTTCAATCTTTCCATCGTGGCAGTAATGTTGATACAATTCCAGGCACGGGTTTGGGTTTAGCGATCGCCAAAACACAGATAGAATTACACAAGGGGAAAGTTTCCTTATGGAGTGAATTAGAACAAGGCACAAAAATTACGGTTATTTTACCGAAAAGAATTTCAACTTAGTAATATTATAAAAAGTTTGTGCAAAAATTTAGGTTTTAAATGTTTTCGTCAGTATGATAATTGACTTGTCTGAGAATACCACGCAACAGAGCAACTTCTTGAGAACTCAGCATCGCTCGATTATAGAGCATTCGGAACTTTTCCATTCGTGCTTTGGCAGTATGAGGATGAAGATAGCCAATTTTTAACAATATTTCTTCGAGGTTTTGATAATATCCTTCTAATTCATTGAGAGAAGCCATTGCAACAGAATGGGAGGGTTCTAAAGGTTCTATATTTTGAGAGGCCTTGTAAAGTTCGTAAGTACAAACTGTCACTGCTTGAGCTAAATTTAAAGAAGAATATTCCGCATTAGCAGGAATCCCTAAAAAACGTTGGGCATAATTCATTTCTTCGTTACTTAAGCCGCGATCTTCACGTCCGAAAATTAAAGCAGAGGCTGTATTTTCTTCTAATAACCAAGGTAAAACGTGATGGGGAGGTTCGAGAGAAATCGGTAGATCGCGACGCACTCCTGTAGTGGCGATCGCGCGGTGACATCCTTGCAGGGCTTCAGGAAGGCTATTCACAACCCTAGCATTAGCCAGGATATCGCGGCCGCGTACTGCCATTAATTTCGCTTCCTGACTATGGCGATCGCAGCGAGGATTGACCAGTATTAACTGAGATAATCCCATATTTTTCATAATTCGCGCCACCGATCCTACATTTAATGCCCCAGCAGGTTCAACTAAAACGATCCGAATTTGTTCTAAAGTCATTGATAGTTGATAGTTGATAGTTGATAGTTGATAGTTGATAGTTGATAGTTGATAGGTATAATAGTTGATAGGTATAATAGTTGATAGTAGTGGGAGCGTCTTGCTCCTTAGCTGTATAAGTTTTAGTTAAATTATATCTTCCAAATTACAATCGCCTTATCACCGCTTCCCGTTGCCACAAAACGACCATCTGGACTAATCGCAAAATAATTAATATGATGCTGATATCCAGTTAGCGTCAGTAGTTCTTTCCCCGTGATGAGATCCCAAAACTTAATCGTTTGGTCGGCACTGCTACTCATTAATTTTGTCCCATCTTGACTGATTTCTAAACTATTAACATAATTGCTATGATTATTTAAAACATACAGTTCTTTTCCTGTCTTCAATTGCCAAACTCGGATCGAAGTATCCGCACTAGCACTGACCAATATTTCGCCATCTGGACTAATCGCCAGATCGTTAATAAAACCCGTATGTCCCCTCAAAGTTCTTATTTCTTCTCCCGTCTGCAAATCCCAAATTTTAATCGTTTCATCTGCACCTCCACTCGCCACAGTTGTTCCATTTGGACTAATGGCGATCGCATTAATAAAACTCGAATGTCCTAAGAGAGATCGCAATTCTTTCCCCGTTTTTAAACTCCACACTTTTAAACTCGCATCAGCGCTTCCACTGACCAAAGTTTCCCCATCAGAACTAATCGCTAAAGCATTCACAAAACCGGAATGTCCCTGTAAAACGTGCAGCATTTCTCCAGTTTCTATATTCCAAATTCTAATGGTTTTATCTGCTCCCGTACTGACTAAAATCTGTCCATCCGAACCGATCGCGATCGCATCAACAAAACTGGTATGTCCGCTTAAAGTCCTAACTATTTTTCCGGTTTCTAGATCCCAAATCTTAATCGTTTTATCCGCACTCGCCGCAATTAAAAAATTACCATCAAAAGTTATCGCCAGAGCATTGACAAAACTGGTATTTCCTGTTAAGGTTTTTAATAACTTTCCCGTTTCCAGTTCCCACACTTTAATCGTTTTATCTGCACTCGCACTAATTAATAATCGACTATCGGGACTAATCGCTAGATCGTTAATAAAACTGGTATGTCCCGTTAGAGTCTTGGCAATAGGAATATTTTTTCCCTTCCCTATTCTTCCCTTCTCTATTCTTCCCTCACGAGCCAAGAAAGGCAAAGCATATTGATAACCCTGCCAGCTACTATATCCTCCTACAATTACCAGTAAAGCCACAATAATCAAACTCAACAGCCACTTGTTTTGTCGTACTTCGACCTCTTGGGGAACAGTAGGACTATCAGGAGAAAGTTGAATTTGAGTCAGTGGCAAACGTCCCAGTTGAGACCTAGAATTATTACCAGAAATAAATTTTTGTAAGCGATCGATCGTCTCTAAAATCTCTCTCGTATCCGTGGGGCGATCGATCGCCCGATAAGCCATCAATTTATCAATAAAATCGGCAAACTTCGGGGAAATATCGGGAGCAAATCTGCGCCAATAAAATTCATTCGTATAGGGATCGTAAATATCTTTATCTTCGAGTTGCTTCCCCGTTAATAAATAAATAAAAGTGCGTCCTAGGGCATAAAAATCCGATTGTGGTACCGCATGACCTTGCTGCTGTTCTGGGGGAGTATAACCCGCAGAACTGACCTTGGTAACATTGCCCGAATGACCCATTCTGGCTAAATAAGTATAGGTCATTTCCCGCGCTGTACCAAAATCGATTAATACTAATCGCCCCGTGGAACGAAGCATAATATTTTGTAACTTAATATCGCGATGGAAATAATTTTTCCGGTGAACCAAATGAAGAATTTCGGCGATTTGTTTGAGCCAATCTAACGCTTGTCGTTCATTAATTAAGAGATTCCCTTGTTGCAACATCCACTCTTTTAAGTTCGGCCCGTCAATTTTTTCCATAATGAAACAGTGGACGGGTTCGGAACGATCGCGGGGAAAATATTGAAAATAGCCCTGGGAATCGATTTTGGGAATTCCAGTATGATCCAGTTGACTCAAAACCGTTGCCTCTTGTACGAAGAGTTCAACCGCTTTACTATTACTGTTGTGCTGTTGCTTGAGCGTTTTTAAGATTTTTACAGCTTGACCGTCCCGAACCTCATAAATATTAGCAAAACCACTATTGTCACTCAGCAAACTTACCACCCGATAGCGATCGAGCAGTAGCAATTGGGAGCCACACTGACAACATAAAGGACTATCGGCGTTAGCGGGGTCTTCGGGATAAGGGCAATCGGGATTAATGCAGTAGCTCATGGATGGCTACAAAAAAGTTCTACTCACTACTTTGACATACTCTGTCATGAATTGCGATCGCAATCTCAGAGGAAATTCTCAGATGCGGATAATTTTCTTGATTGGCTTTATTGATTGGCCTCCTCAGTAGAAGATTGAGGGATAATTTTCAAGCTATAACTGCCCCGATCTTCATTGTTATACCCATTGACAAAAATGTAATAAAGTCCATCATAGGGCAGCGTAATTGCTAAACTTGAATTTTGATTGCCTTCGCTGGCATCATCATTTTGTCCGAGAACATCTCGTTTTTCGTTGAGAAATGCTAAAAAGGGATCGAAATCAGTGCTTTCTAGACTAATAACAATTTTTTGTCCGGCTCTACCCGAAAAACTATATTCGTCATATAAGCTGCCATCTTCGGGGTAGACTAAATCTCCGTCTGCTAATCGTCCGTTTTCAAAGAAGAGGATTTCTGAGTTGGGAGGGTTGGGAGTGCCAATATCGGGAAGAGGCGAGATCGGGGGACGGATAGCAAAACTGGGGGTTTCGTCATCGTAACTGCCTGCATAATTAATCGTGCAGATGGTATCGCTATTGGGGCGATCGCCACAAGCAACCCCACTAACCCGAAAATCGAGATTAAAAATCTTATTGCGGCTGCTGCGATTGGGGTCGCCGTCATCTAAAATCAGCATCATCACCACGGTACTCGGAGTTTCTCGGCCATAGCTAAGATTTTCTGCCGCCCCACCGCTAAAGGTGCCATGTTTGGCCAATCGTTCCACAAATCCGAGGCCATCGCTGCCTGTATGACCTTCTTCTCCCGATACGGCCTGATCCATGACCAGATCTCGAGCTGCTTGGGACATCCCCTCAGAATCCATGAGGGGGAAGAGAGGGCGAAGCGATCGCAGGTACTCAATAGCTTCTTCTAAGGCGGCCACCCCTTCTTGAGTTTCAAAAGGCGCTTCACCGGGTAAATTGAGGGTATTACCATTAAAAAACTGCCTTTGCCTTGACAACCAATCCGCATAAGAGTTGGGATTAGTTCTGGCGCGATTCATTTCGCGAATGATATCCGCTTCAAACTGGGAAAATTGTTCCGTTTCTGAACTATTATCAGAATCTGGATCGGAATCTTGGACAGAATCTGGATCGGAATCTTGGGCAATATCCATTGCCACTTCCCCCCTAGCGATCTGGGGCAATTGAGGAACTGCCGCGACGGAATGGGGAATAATTAATGCACTGAGGAGCGCGATCGCGCTAGATCGAATCAGGTTCATAAACTTGTTGATTAAACTTGCCTAGACAGAATCCGATAAATTTGAGAATGCCGATGACCGGAAATCGAGTTGGGGTACAATCGGAAAAAATAAATAAACTATATCCTGTTGAGGATTATAGCGATTTTTGGGAGGAAGTTTTCACCGATGGCTGAATATCAAAAGATTGAATACCGCATTGGCAAAGATGGCAAAATGACCGAAACGGTCTTAGAGGGGGCTTCTGGGCAGCAATGCTTAGACCTCACTCGCCAGATTGAAGGCTGTTTAGGTGAGCTAGAAGATCGCGAACTCTTGCCAGAATACCATCAAGAGCCAGAAACTCTTGTGGAAATTCAAGAACAAACCCAATTTCTTCAACAATAAAGCAATTTAAAGCTGCTGGAGAAGGGCGATCGGTAAGCAGGAATGTCAATTCATTTTTTAACTTTTTATTTTCAATGGCTGAGGGTGATGGTAGAAGAACCCAATCTTTTTTGGTTCGGTCTGGTCTTGTGGGTGGGCGGAACCGCTTATGCGCTTAGTTTTCTGGGGGCGAGGAAGAGCGATCGCGGCGATCTAATCGGTCCATGCGAGTTCGATCCTGTCTTGCGCGATCGCCTCGAAGGGGTCGGAATTTTCAGTTGGAATGTTCTACAGCGCAAAGCGGGTTTAACGCCGACGCAAATGGAACAGGTCCGACGGGGTAAATTAGAGCGACTGACTCTACAAGAATTGAGCCAATTGGCAGGCATCTTGAATTGGTCTCTGGAGGAACTGCTACAAAATTATGGTTATTCTTTTCCTTCTTTGGGGGAAGCCTTTCAAGAAATTGCCCGATTGCATCAGAAATATCGGGAATTGCAACAGGAACGAATTACGATTCAACAACAGGCACAACAGCATCAATCATCATTAGAAGGGGCATCTCAACAAATTGCACTCCTACAAGAACGTTATGAGAATTTGGAGCGAGAAAAACAGAAAAAAATCGATCTGTTGACCCTAGACTTGCAAGATACCAATAATCAAGTCGTCCAATTGCAACAACAATGTCGGCGCTTGCGATCGGAACTGCAAGAGAATATCGATCGCCTTAACAGCGATATCAAGGAACAAACTTTTGAGCAATTACAAACCTTGATGATGAATTTTCCTACAGCTTGCGTGATGGCGGAAGCGAAACCCAATTTACCTGCCAAGAATTTTATTGCTCTCTTTACTCCCTTGAATAATTTATTGGCAACTTGGGGTTATGAGTCGATTGGTCGGGCGTGGGAACAGGTGATTTTCGACCCCCAAATTCATCAGCCCGATCGCGATGACATTGCAGCAGGAGATTTAGTTTTTGTGCGCTTTGTTGGCTATCGAGAAGGCGATCGCATTCTCTGTCCGGCCAAGGTTAGTCGCACTCTTCCCAACCAATAGGTAACAAGTAACAATGACTGCCATTGCGATTGATTTTGGTACGAGCAACACTGTTGTTAGTATTTTAGAACCGGATACCAATGCACCGAAAACCCTGCGATTTGCTCAAATTTCCCGCTTGTTTAAGATGCCGGGAGAGACAGGGGAAATTCTTGATGTTCCGGTTATTCCCAGTTTGGTTTATATCCAAGGGAAAGGGGAAATTATGATTGGCGAACAAGTGCGATCGCAGCGTTTGGGTTTATCGCAACCCGCCCGTTTTTTTAAAGGTTTTAAGCGGGATTTGGTGGCAGATTTTCCCAGTCCCCCTCGGGCGATCGATGGGGTCAATTACCAAGCGCGATCGGTTTCTGAGCGCTTTCTACAAACTTTATGGGAAAATCTACAAAAATTAGAAATTGAGCCGTCTGAGCTTATTTTTACGGTGCCTGTGGGTTCTTTTGAGCGCTATCTCGACTGGTTTCGCGATTGGGGTGAAAAGATGGGCGCAGATCGGGTTCGTTTTGTGGATGAATCTACGGCCGCCGCGTTAGGATATGCTGTAGAAAATTTGGGTTCTTTAGTTTTGGTGGTGGATTTTGGCGGAGGAACTCTCGATTTGAGTTTGGTGCGGATGGAAACACCCGATGGGAAAAAAGATATTTTTAAAGCCAAGGTTTTAGCGAAATCTGATGCTTATTTAGGGGGTGAAGATATTGATATTTGGATCGTTGAGGATTATTTACGCCAAATGGGTTCGGATCGGGAGTCTTTAAGCGAGGTTGGTTGGCAAAATTTATTAGAAATTAGCGAAGTTTTAAAAATTCAACTCTCGAAAACTGAACAGGCTTCTGAAAGTTGGTTGGATGAAGAAACTTTTATGTCTTATGATTTGAGTTTGAACCGCGATCGCCTCGAAGATATTTTAGAACGCAATCAACTTCTTGAACAATTACGAGAGGCATTAGACGAGGTTTTAAGTATTGCATTAGGAAAAGGAGTGAAAAAGAGTGAAATTGCACAAGTATTATTGGTGGGAGGAAGTTGTTTAATTCCCGCAGTGCAAAATTTAATTGTTTCTTATTTTGGGCGATCGCGGGTTAAATTAGGTAAACCGTTTGATGCCGTTTGTCACGGTGCTTTAGCTTTAACCAAAGTATCAGAAGTTGAAGATTATTTACATCATAATTATGTAATTCGTCTTTGGGAACCTTCAACACAAAACCAATCTTATTTTCCTTTATTCGATCGCGGTAGCACTTATCCTTGTAAGTTAGAAACACCGATTACTCTACAAGTTGCTAAAAATGGACAGAAAGAAATTCGTCTTGATGTGGGAGAATTGGCTGAGTTAACGCGATCGGAAATTGTTTATAATGAGGTGGGAGTTATTTCTAGTCGCCAACTCTCCAAGCACACAGAATATCGTTCCTTGGAAACCCACCATCAAGAGGTTTGTCTGGCACATTTAGAACCACCGGGTCAACTCAAACAAGATCGCATTTCTGTTTGGTTTGAAGTGAATGAAAACCGCGTTCTATTGGCAACAGTTATTGACTTATTAACAGATAAAATACTGGTGGAACGAGGTGCGATCGCCAAGTTAAAGTGATTTTTGAGTGATTGTATGTTTTTAAAACAATGACACTTTTACTACGCTTTTACTACACTTTTATTACTGTGCTTTTCCTCGAGAAAAGAAGCGAAAGTAAGTAGAAACGAAGAATTCTTTCAAGGGAAAAGCGATGTAAGTAATGGGGTTAATTGTAACAATAATATTGCGCGTGTCTCGGATAGCAAGATTCACAATTTGCTTGGCAACCCAATTCGCTGACATGATACCAATAGGATTCAAATTGCTTTTAAAAGGTCCTAAAATTAGCTTGCGAATGACACAAGGAGAATCCAAACGACGCAGGGTGACTAAATCTCCTAAAGTCCGTTTGCTGAGTTCGTAGAGAGGACTAAAAGCGGGATTTACTTCTGCTTCTGAAGTATTCACCCAAACTTCCTTGCTGGCAATTTCTTTATTGGTACGGACAGTCGTTAAAAACAGTTCCAGAAATCGCCAACTTGAAAAAGCATTTACTTCGTAAGATTGCGCGATCGCGTCTTGATTTCTTTCTCCATGCACATTCATACCATGATTGAGAATTAAAATATCAATCTTTTTCAATTCTTCTACAAGTTTTGCTTCTTCTCCTACTTGCCAAACGAGGGAAGAAATAGGATTATTTTCCCCTTCTAAAACAATCTCTTTCGCAGTAGAAGTCAAAGCAATAACTTTTGCTCCTTTTTGTTGCAATTGTGCGAGAAGCGATCGCCCTAAAGTCCCCGAAGCCCCTGTAACCGCGATCGTTTTTCCCTTCAGGGAAAGTGCTGTCCCCATAACCTTATCTACTAACGTCAACGTCCCACAATAATAAGCCTGTTGATTGTCAAAATGGTGTCGCCAATGATAAGGACGATTCACCAACCAACGAGAGGGTAAACTGGTAAATTCCCCTGGTCTATGGGTTAAATCGGTCAACTCGTCAGCATAGGCCAAACCGCATCCCCGCGCGATCGCGCCTAACAGGAAAGTTAGAGTATAAAGTGAACCCAAACCAGCCAGCCAAAAATGAGGCAAATTCGTACTAGATAAAATGGCGATCGGCAAACCACTCATCGCCAGCATAACCAAAGATTCCGGCACATCGTTATACCAGTGCGCTTGTCGGTAAATCGTCTCGCTGGCTACAGAAAGATCGGGACGAAAAACCCGATGATGCCAGACGTGCAAGCGATATAACGGTTGCCAATGGTGAGAGAGGACGTGATAAGTATCTCTGACCAATTCCACCCAGAGAAGCGTTATTAATCCCACGGCGATCGCCACCAGCCAATCACTCTGTATCATTTTGTTAAAATTAGAAAATTAAAGTAAAGGTTTGTTAACTGCCAAACACCCCATATTCTAAGGGAAATTCTGCCGCTTTTGCTATTTTCGCGCGATGGACTGGTTTAGAAGCCCTCGCTTGCTTAAAATTTCGCTAAGAATTTTAACAGTTTCCGATACAATGAGACACAAAGAACCGAATAAAATCTATTTTTTGTCTTTATCTCGTTTACATTTAGCGGAGCGATCGCCATTATGCCAGAAAATTCTTGGTCAGATAATAAAAATGAACCCGAACTCGATCCCTTAAGTTCCTTTCTCTCGGAATGGGAAGACCCAGAAGACGAAGAAGAAGAATTTAGAAGTGATTTTTTCCAAGGCATAGAAGGACGCAGAAGTAAAGCAGCCTTTCTCCTAATTGCAGTTTGGGGGGTCGTTGTCACCCTCCATCTTGTCTCTTGGGGATTTTGGCTGGTTATGAGTCTGACGGGGATTTTGGTGGTTTATTTTCTGCGACTGATGCTGGCAAAACCCGATCCCATGCCCTCCATGTTACGGGATGACCAACTGGCAGATGCCCCGATGGTCTCTCTGCTAGTCGCGGCAAAAAATGAAGAAGCTGTGATCGATCGCCTCGTGAAAATTCTCTGTAATTTAGATTATCCTCGCGATCGCTACGAAGTTTGGTTCATTGACGATGCCAGCGACGATCGCACCCCAGAAATTTTAGATACCCTCGCCCACCAATATCCCCAATTAAGGGTCGTACATCGTCCTGTAGGTGCCGGAGGTGGCAAATCTGGGGCATTAAACCAAGTCCTCCCCAAAACGAAGGGGGAAATTATTGCTGTTTTTGATGCCGATGCTACAGTCGATGCGGATTTATTGCGCCGTGTAGTTCCCATGTTCGATGATGAAAATATGGGAGCCGTCCAAGTCCGTAAGGCGATCGCCAATGCTGATGAGAATTTTTGGACAAAAGGACAAAGGGCAGAAATGGCCTTAGATTGTTATTTCCAACAGAAACGCATTGCTATTGGCGGTATGGGAGAATTGCGCGGCAATGGTCAGTTTGTGAGGCGCAAGGCCTTAGCGGGTTGTGGGGGCTGGAATGAGCAAACCATTACCGATGACCTCGATCTAACTATTCGCCTGCACTTAGATCGCTGGGATATTGGTTGTTCTCTCTTCCCCGCAGTTAATGAAGAAGGTGTGACCCAGGCTATTTCCCTCTGGCACCAACGCAGCCGTTGGGCGGAGGGAGGCTATCAGCGCTATCTCGACTATTGGCGTTTAATTGTCAGTAACCGCATGGGCTTTACGAAAACATGGGATTTACTCACTTTTGTTCTAGTTCATTATTTGCTGCCCACGGCGGCGATCGCGGATTTTGCTATGGTTTTAGTGCGCCATCATTGGCCAATTTTGGGGATTTTATCCAGTTGCGCGATCGCCTTTTCGACAGTTTGTACGTTTATTGGTTTATATCGCATCCAGAACCCAAAACGTTTTAATCTCAAAAATGTTTTAGTGTTAGGCTGGGAATCTCTTCTCGGTACGATTTATCTCTCTCACTGGTTCTTTGTCATGCCTGCAACCACTGCACGGATGTCGGTACGTCCCAAGCGCTTAAAGTGGGTCAAAACAACCCATCAAGGCGTTGTTCAAGAAGGTTTGTAGGGACGTTGCACGCAACGTCCTTACAAAACCAAATTTTGCAACGTCCTTACAAAACCAAATTTGCCTTTACACAAATTTGCCTTTACACAATAGTGAAAGCGCGTAAGAAAGTATTGCTATAATCTCCCGCTTGGTCGTAAGCCTTCCCTCGCAAGCTATAACGCCCCACGCTTAAACCCAAAGCACTTAAGTTCAGACTGTGGCGGAAATTACTCCAGCGTTTCGTTGCATCCCAAGAAGCGGGAGTGAGATCGAAACTGTCGCTAAGATCGGTAATAGTCCCATCTTCTGCAACTAACTCGAAATCTATGCCAACAAGGTCGCTATTGCCGTCATCGTCGTATACCCAACCATTGGTAATTTGCAGGGTATCGTTCACAGAGAAGGTACTTCCACTTAAGCCAAATTGTAACTTTGATGGGGCAGTATTATTTGCTTGGGGGGCTTGAATAGTGAAACTGCGAGAGAGACTCTGACTTTGACCCCCAGACCGATCTAGTGCCGTGCCAATTAGTGTATAATTGCCATCGCTGAGATTATACTGACTCAAATCGAAACTACCGGAAAAAGCTGCCCAGTTTTGACTCCAAGTAACATTGGTGAAATTGTTGCTTTCTCCTAAGTTGATTTCACTGCCGTTACTGGCGATAATTTTAAAGGTGATGCGATCGAGGTCGTTTGCACCATTCCCATCTTGAATCCAACCATTGCCAATAGTGAGGGTATCGGTAGGATTATAGGTACTTTTATTAAGGGTAAAACGCAGATCCGTGGGGTCGAGGTTGGGTTGAGGCACTTCGAGTCGGAAACCGCGTTCAAATTGCTGACTGGCTGCACCTTGGCGATCGTAGGCTATTCCCACGACTTTATGTGAACCTGTTTGCAAGTTTAACCCACTCAAGTTTAATTCATGTTGGAAACTGCCCCATTCTCGGTTCCAACTGGCTGGACTTAAATTGCTGATATCGTCAATATCAAGGGTGCTTCCTTGTTCGGTAATAATACGAAGATCGATGCGATCGAGGGTGTCTGCACCGTTGGAGTCTTGTACCCAACCATTATTAAGATTGATGGTATCTGTCGCGTTATAAGTGCTGCGATCTAAACTGAAAGTTAAGCGAGAAGGGGCTGCATTGGGAGGAGGTGCCGTGACGGTGAAAGATCGTTCAAATAAATTGCTGGCTTGGTTGGCGATATCATAGGCGATCGCCGATACAGTATAAATCCCGTCGGTCAAATTGAATCCATTTAAGTTAATTTGAGTATCAAAACCAGCCCAATGATTATCCCAAGTGGCTAACTCAAAATTGGTGACATCATTGAGATCGGCAACTAGGCGATCGCCAGAATCAAATAAACGCAGATCGACGCGGGTAATTTCTTCTCCCCCATCTTCATCCATGACCCAACCATTCTCGATCAGGATCGTTGCGTTGGGAGTATATTCGCTTTCATCGAGACTAAAACGCAAGTCTTTCGGGGCATGGTCAGGCTGGGCGATCGCAAATCCCTGTTTGAGTAAGGGACTGGTATTGCCCTGTTTATCGTAAACTGTACCCTCTAAATCGTAATTGCCTGCCTCTAAGTTCAACGACCCCAGATAAAGGCTGTGGGTAAAGGTACCTCGGCTGAAATTCCCCGGATCGGCAACTAAATTGCTAACATCAGCAACATCAAAGAGTTCGCCATTGCTGAGGTTGCGAAGGGCGAATTCAACGCGATCGAGGTCGGTAAAACCGTCTGGATCTTCTACCCAACCTTCCGTAATGGTAATAGTATCATCGGGACGATATTCCCCTTGAGGTAGGTTGAAGTTAAAACTAGGAATATTGTTGGTCAAACGGAAAGATTGGTTCATGCCCCGCGTTCCATTTCCGGCTTTATCATAAACAGTCGTTTGGAGGATAAGATCGTAATAGCCCAAATCCAGTCCTAAACTTGCTAAATCGAGGTTATAGTTAAACGTTCCTCGGTCAAAATTTCCTAGATCCGGGGTAATATCGGTGATGTCTGCAATATCAAGATGATAACCTTGGTTGGCTACGAATAAGCGCATATCGATGCGATCGATGTCGGTGATATAATCTGGCTCATAAACCCATCCTTCGGTAATGGTTAGGGTGTCGCTAAAGCCGTATTGAGTGCGATCGAGGGTAAAGTCAACATGAGGGAGATGGTTGCTAACGTAAAACTGTTGAGAACGATAGGCAACATTACCCACTTTGTCTAAGATCGTCCCTTCTAATTGAATGTTGTAGGTATTATTAATATCCAAATCCAATGTTTTCAAATCGAAACTGTACTCAAACGATCCTTGGTAAGGGCTCCCCGAATTGGAGATAAATTGAGTGACATCGGGTAGATCGATGATTTTGTTACCATTTACAACTGCTACGAAATCAATGCGATCGAGATTGCTGAGGCCATCGCCATCTTCTACCCAAGTATTTTGTAAGGTTAGAGTATCCCCAGTCGAAAAGGGGGAGTTTGTCCATTCAATAGAGAAATCAAACAGAGGTTTGCTATTGGTGACTTGGAAATTCTGAGTATAGATGCGAGAAGCATAACCTGCTTTGTTGTACAAGATTCCTTGTAATTCAACATTATGATTGCCAATATCCAATCCTAAATCAGCCAAATTGAGGCTATAATCGAAGGCCGCTTCGTAATTTCCTTGAGAGAGGGTAAATTCTATAGCATCGGGTAGGTCAATACGTTTCCAGTCAACCATCGCCCAGAAATCAATGCGATCGATATCTGCAATGTCTTTAAATCCCCATACCCGAGTATCTTCTAAGGTGACAATATCTCCCACGGCATAGCCCCAATAGGGCTGGTCTCCAATGCGATAATCGAATTCCGGAATTTGATTATAGAGATGGAATAATTGGCTATAGTGAGTTTGATTGCCGCTTTTATCATAGAGGGTACCTCCAATTTCAATTTTGTTATAATAGCTACCGGGTTCGAGTCCCAATGTCCAGAGGTCGAGGTCATAGTCAAATGTGCCGCGATACTCGCTTCCAAATTCGGAGGTAAATTCTGTGACATCGGGGAGATCGATGAGAAATTGGTTATTTACTCGTGCTTGGAAGTCAATGCGATCGAGGTTAGCAAGACCATCGAAGTCTTCTACCCAAGCATTTTCAAGGGTTAGAGTTTCTCCAATCCCATAAACTTCATTATCAATGTTGAAGTTAAAGTGAGGGGAACTATTGCTTATGACAAAATTCACATCTCGCCATTGACTGCCCTGACCGGATTTGTCGTAAGCAATCCCCACTAAGGTAAAATTGCGATCGCTATTGCGATCGAGACCTAAGTTTTTGAGTTCGAGACTGTAGTTAAAGGTAGCGCGATCGGGGCTGTTGGGTTCGGAGGTAAATTGGGTAACATCAGCAACATCAATGATATAGCCGCGATCGCTTTGCAAGAAGAAATCAATGCGATCGAGGTCGGTAATATCGTCTAAGTCTTCCACCCAAGCATTTTCAAGGGTTAAGGTATCTCCCGCAGTATACTCCCACTGATTGAGATGAAAATCGAGGGAGGGAAGATTGCCGTTTGTCAGTCCCGAGTTTTTAGTGAGTTGGAATTGTCGGATTGCTTCCCTGCTACCGTTACCGAGGCCATCGAAGGCGATCGCTTCAAGGGTAAGATTATGGATTCCCAGACCAATAGGTAAATTACTCAGATCGAAGCTGTAATCAAACGTCGCGCGATATAGATCGGGATCAATCGTCAATGAAGTAACATCAGGAAGATCGATCGTTGTGCCGTTGTCAGTCCGAATGCGGAAATCAATGCGATCGATGTCGGTTGCGCCGTCATTATCAACGATGCTTCCCCCTGTAATGCTTAAAGTATCATTACTGGTATAGCTTTGGCGATCGAGAGAGAAGTTCAGTTGTTCGGGAAGAGTGTGGTTAATCCGAAAGTTTAGGTATTGTCCTGGAATGCCTTTTCCCGCTTTTGTGTAAGCAAAACTTTCTAGTCTTATATCGTAAGAGTAGCCTGGTGTGAGGTCTAATGTTTTTAGATCGAGATTGTAGGCAAAAGTACCGTCGAGCGCATTCTCGTGATTAGGGGTAAAGTTAACTACATCGGCAACATCAATAATACGATCGCCATTATTAACAATCGCGCGAAAATCAATGCGATCGAGGTTATCAATCCCGTTATGAACTCGAGTATTGACGAGAGTTAAAGTATCGTTGGCAGAATATTGAAAGCGATCGAGATCGAAACTAACAGAAGGTGTATCGTTATGGATATGAAAATTTTGCCTTCTCAAAGAAGAGTTTCCAGCTTTATCGTAGAGAATGCCTTCTAGATAAACTGGATAGTTGCCCATCGGGAGCGGAATAGTGCTTAAATCAAGCTCGTAATCAAATGTTCCGTAAACTGCATTGGAGTTGGGAATAAATTCCGTAACATCAACAAGATCGATCGCTTGAATATTTCTGCCATTCTCAATAATCAGTTGGAAATCAATGCGATCGAGATTATCAATCCCATCAAAATCCTCAACTATGGTCTGGGAAAAAGTTAAAGTCTCGCCACTAAAATAATTATAGTCTTCAAGCCCGAAATTCAGAATGGGAGGATTGTTACGGATAAACAGCGTCTGACCCCCCCATCTATCACTATTTCCTGCTTTGTCAACAATATTACCTTCTAAAGACCAAGTTTCGTTTCCTCTAGGAAGATTTAGAGTCTTGAGATCGAGACTGTAGTTAAAGGTTCCGCTTTGAGGACTTCCATCAGAAATAAACTCTGTAACATTAGGAAGATCGATAATGACTTCATTCCCACCCATACTGCGGAGTTGAAAGTCAATATGGCTCAAATCTTCTAAACCATCCCCATCTTCTACACGAGTATGGTCGAAAGCCAAAGTATCGCTTGCGTTGTATTCCTGCTGACTAAAATGAAAGTTAAGATTGGGACGGAAATTGGTCAGATTAAAACCTATTCCATTTGCCAATCCATAGCCCGAGCGATCGTAAGCAATACCTTCTACACTTAAGTTGTAATAGCCTTCATCAACCGATAAGTTTTTCAGGTCGATATTGTAGCTGAATGTAGCACGGTTGGGATTGCTAGGATCGGCCACAAATTGAGTGACTTGACCGAAATCGAATATACGATGATAGCCATTGATAACCCCTTCAAGATCGATGCGATCGATGTCCGCGAAACCGTCAAAATCTTCCACCCAACCTTCCAGTACGAGAGTATCGCTTAGGGTGTATTCTCCTTGTTGAGAGGTAAATCCCCAGCTTGGCCGCTCATTGGGAGGTGGAGGAGGTAGGGGACTATTGCTAGACGCAGAAGGAGAATTAGCTAAGGGTTGGTCTAAATCGGAAGCGGGAATTAAAACCGCAGGACTATCGAGAAGACTCGGATCGGTTCCTAAATTGTTGTTGGAGTTAGCAGGCATGGCTAATCAGAGAGATGGCGATCGCGTTAGGGCTGAGAACATTTTGTACCTATTGTATTATATTAGAAATCAATTTCAACGAGTCCTAAGCGCCGATCGCGTAAAATCATCAAAGAAGCCGAATTGGGACGAGTGCGAAGGAAAGAAACAAATTGTTGAATATTTCTGATGCGACGACGACCGATCGCGACAATACGATCGCCTGGTTTTAAACCCGATCGCGCTGCTAGAGAATTGCGCTCAATCCCTACAATTAGTAAGTTGGGGGTGAGGGAAACTCCCAAACGAATATTGTTATTATTGGGCGCATTATTGGGCGATCGCTGTTGTTGAGGTTGCCGAGTAACAGTAGCAGGGGGATCCCGTCGAGCAATATCTGAAGCAGAGGCAATGCGATCGCGACTCCTGCTGATAAATTCTCTCACGGCGGCGGCATTCGTGGCAAATCCGATCCCCACATTACCTCCCCGGCGATCGGGGCTGAGAATGGCTTTATTGACCCCAATCAGTTCACCTCGGGAGTTCAATAGGGGACCGCCAGAATTCCCTTGATTGATGGCTGCATCGGTTTGCAAGTCCCCATCAGCAGCAATGCGACTGAGAATACCCGTGGTAAAGGTTCCCGATAAACCAAAAGGGGAACCGATGGCGTAAACCTCTTGACCGACGCGAATGCTATGAGAATCAGCCAATTGTAGCGTAGGAAAGCGATCGCCACTGAGGATTTTCACTAAAGCAAGGTCCTTGGGGCGATCGAGGGCGATCGCTTGTCCGGCATATTCCTTTCCCTCGCTATTAATCACAACAACGCGACCTCGAGGAGCATTTTCAACCACATGAGCATTAGTGAGAACCAACCCGTTTGCATCGATGATACTCCCGGATCCCGCAGTGCGTCCCACCGTAATCGTCACAACCGCAGGGCTGGCTTTTTGATAGACATCAATGCGGACTTGTTCGTTATCGTTAAACTTTTCGGGAACAAAAGACAGGGGCGCACCCATTACAACAGGGGCGGTTGCGAGTAAACTGGCGAGGACGAGGGCGATCGAAGAGATGACTTTCATTTTTGGGGGGAGGAGCTATTTTTCTATATTATTGCTTTTTTATTGATATTGGCGATCGCATCAATGTTCCAGTTTGCTTGGCGATCGCCGGATTTTTTCCCTGCGATGAAGAATAGAATAGACTTTAACAGAAGCAGAAGACTTGGGACAAACAGAACGAGAACGCGATCGCCCTCTGACAAAATGGCAAGTATACGAGCAAATTTTGCAAATACCGTACTATGTCATTTACGATCGTTACGGGAATCAATTGCGAGCTTTTCACTTATAAGACCATTCTTATCAAGCTGTAGCCCTCGCTGAAAAAAGGAACCCCTCCTTAGAAAAGGAAGGGTTAGGGGAGGCGAGAATAGATAGATTAAAGTTAGCTCAAAAACGGCTAGTCCCTTGGGAACTGCCTTGGAGATTCTATTCAAAAGTGGGAATAGTCGGTTCCGAGGACGAACTTGGGTTAGAAGTGGGACGGGAGTTAATATTAATCGGCCGTCGAGGAGGAGGAGGAGTCGTTGTGGTGCGCGGACGGGGGGCTGGAGTCGTGGGTTGAGGATTGGGTTCTGGTGTGAAAATTAACTCGCGATCGGCAGGGGGTAAGCTGGTATTAGAAGGCGGGTTAAGAGTTCCGGGAGGTTCTTGAATGGGGGGAATATTGGCAGTATTGCTGTCAGAAGTGAGATAATCGTGACCAAGGGTTCGTCCATTATAAGTTCGTTTGGTAAAGCGCCAACCGGGATCGAGGTGAATTTTGAGATAGCGATCGCCGCTATCCATGCCTCGGGTTCGCCCAATCTCAATGGTGGTGCGCTCCCGTGAAGAATTTGCCAGCAAAACCAGTTCGTCACCGCGTTGGACAACACTGACAATAAAGCGCCAACCCAAGTCATTATCATTAATCCGCACGGAGTAACCGTTACTATCGGTACTGCGTCCGCAAATTCCCGTAAAATCAAAACTTTCCCACGTCGGTTCGATAAATGTGGGATTTTCTCCGTACTCTTGCCAGCAATTGCGACCGTTGGCTTGTTGTTCCATGACGATCAGGTTATAGTAGCGCCGACCGACCCCAAAGGGAGTGGCGATCGCCACAAAACGACGCTGATCGACTTCAACTTTAGCAAAATCATAAGCTGCTCGTGCA
>NZ_JAYGHV010000390.1:0-30801 GCF_034932145.1 Spirulina sp. 06S082
ATCCGCATGAATACTATCATTAAAAATCTAGGGAGCGAGACGCTCCCACTACGATAATATTCAATAATTACAGTAGTGCGGGCATCTTGCCCGCTTGTTATACCCATTAACCGGATTTGATATTATAAAATAAATGCTAGATAATGTTTCTTCTTCTTCCTGCTTTAAATCCCATCAAATTGTTTCCTTAGCACATCAAAACAGTTGTCTTTATGCAGAAGTGATTCAAGAAATCCCCGAACGGCATAAGTGTTGGGTTCGTCCCTTATTCTTAGCCGTAGATATATATTCAGTTTCTCCTCAAGTTTACAGCCTGCGATCGGCTTCTGATTTAGTTTGGCCGATTCAGGCATTTTCGCCTGCTTTCGATACAGAAGTCATTCCTTTTCTGACTGCCCTAGAATCTTCTCAATTCGAGTCCTCAGAAAATCCTCAAACTGTGCGATCGCGATTCAATCATTTTATTCAACAAGTTTGGCAAAAGGAACAGATTGCCAGTAAGGAGGAACAGTAATTAAAATATACTTTGTTTTTGGCTAGACATATTAATTATGTATTGCTAGTTGTAATATTGCCTGCAAATTGAACTAAGGATTAGAAACAAGCTGAATCCGTCCTGCATCCATTTCATACATCAGCAATTCTAATGCTTCGTAATCCACATCAGAAATATGACCTAAGCGTGTCAGTTCTGCATTAATTTGATTTTCGATGTCGGGGGTTAAGCGTCTAATATAAAGGGCTTTTTCAACTAGACAGCGAATCACTCTAGTGGTATTCACGGTTTTTATTACCAATTTGAATTACCTTTATATTCTGCTGAATTTGCGATCGCGAAAGTGATCTCTTGTAAGTTAATATAGTGATCTAAATCACTGATTTTGCGAGGCCAAAATCGAACGAATTTTTGCTAGTCGAGTTGAGATTGCTTATAAACCGCGAACGAAAATCAATTATATTTTGCTATTTCTATAGCGCGATCGCAAAAAATGCTGCTTTCTTCGGCGATCTCGTTGTGGGCGATCGCCGAAGAAAGCAATAAATCGTTACAATACTTTATAATTGAGAGAATGCCAAAAAATTAAGCATTTTTTCCTTTTTACTATTGTCCCCATGTCCCCAACCGCAGCACCACTAAAGCGCGATCGCGCCTCCTCCTTAACCCCAGAGGAAACGATCGCCATTAACACGAGAGAAACCAGCCCCAAGCATCTCAACTCAGAAAGCCTCTCAGCCTTTGAAATCGGTCGTTATGACCCAGACTTCATTATGGCCTACTACCAAAAGCGTCCCTTCTCTGTTATCGGGCGCATTTTCAATATTTTCTGGTGCTTTCTCTCTTTTATTTTTGGGCTGTGGTGGGATAAATTCTGGGGAAATATTGCCCGCAATGAGAGAAATCGCGCCACGCAACTACGGAAGATTATTACTCGTCTTGGACCGACTTACATCAAAGTGGGACAAGCACTTTCAACGCGACCTGACTTGATCTCTGCGGTATATATGCAAGAGTTGTCACAATTACAAGATCAATTACCTCCCTTCCCTAACGAACAGGCTTATCAATTTATTGAAGAAGAACTCGGCGATCGCCCAGAATATATTTATGCTGAATTTAGTCCTCAACCCGTCGCAGCAGCATCCCTCGGACAAGTTTATAAAGGCAAATTGAAAACCGGAGAAACCGTCGCCATTAAAGTTCAACGTCCGGACTTAATTGGCAATATTTCTCTCGATATTTATATTATGCGAAGTTTGGCAATTTGGGCAAAGAAAAATATCAAACGCCTTCGCAGCGATGTCGTAGGAATTGCAGATGAGTTTGCGGGGCGGATTTTTGAAGAAATGGATTACGAACTTGAGGGACGAAACGCTGAGTTATTTGCTGAATTATACGGATATTTGCCGGAAATTTACATCCCGAAGATCTATTGGAATTATACAGGGCGGCGCGTCCTAACAATGGAATGGATTGAAGGCACAAAATTAACCAATTTAGAAGAAATTCAAGCACGAGGAATTGATGCAACCCACTTAGTAGAAGTGGGGGTTGGCTGTTCCTTAAGACAACTTCTCGAACATGGTTTTTTTCATGCAGATCCTCACCCCGGAAATTTGTTAGCCACGCGAGATGGTAAATTAGCTTATCTAGATTTTGGCATGATGAGCCGCATTGAACCTTATCAGCGTTATGGGTTAATTGAAGCGGTGGTACATTTGGTCAATCGAGATTTTGAATCTTTGGCTGAAGATTACGTTAAGTTAGAATTTTTATCGGAAGATACGGATTTAAGACCCATTGTTCCGGCTTTAGAGAATGTTTTTGGTAATGCTTTGGGAGCAAGTGTTGCGGAACTCAATTTCAAAAGTATTACCGATCAAATGTCGGAGATGATGTATGAATTTCCTTTTCGCGTTCCGGCTTATTATGCGCTCATTATTCGCTCTTTGGTGACATTAGAAGGCATTGCGATCGGGGTCGATCCAAACTTTAAAGTATTGAGTAAGGCCTATCCTTATATTGCCAAACGATTGTTAACCGATCCTTCTGAAGAATTGCGAGCATCCTTGCGGGATTTATTATTTAAAGAGGGAAGTTTTCGCTGGAATCGTTTAGAAAATCTCTTACGCAATGCTCGCGACTCTCAAGATTATGATTTCGAGTTTGCCGTTAGTCAAGCCTTAGATTTCATTTTTTCAGAACGCGGTGATTTTATCCGCATTAAACTGGTAGAGGAAATCGTACAGGCGATCGATCTTTACAGCCGAAAAACTCTGTTTAATTTTTCAACTATTTTGCGTCAAAGAATCGGGATGAGTACGGAAAAAATGCCCGCAGATTTACACAATATTTCCCAAAACAATCTTGCTCATATTCAGAATATTTGGCAGATTTTGCAAGAAACGCGAGGCTTCGATCCCATGACATTTTTAGCATTTGTTCCCAAAATTTTATCCAAGTCGGAGACACAAGAACTAGGACAGCAAATTGCTAATGGATTAGTTCAAAAAGTTGCCGCGCGACTGATTCGTAATATACTGTTGGAAACGGATTGCGATCGCCGGGATTCTGTTGATTGGAATGCGCCCAAAAGTCTGCCCTCTGCAAGTTAAACGCAATGCGATCGCCAATCTTAGATTATCTAGGACTCAGGTGAAGAAGAAAAAGAAGGTTTATTAAGTTCTGGGAGAAGGCGATCGCAAATCATCCAGCGCTCCGAACCTCGCTTAATCCACTGATACTTGCTCTCATCATAATCGCGCTGTTGTTCGATCGCCCGTTTAAGACGTTGTTTCTGCTGTGGGGGTAAATGGGGTAGCATCGCTTCTACAACTCGCAAAGCATTCATTTGCTCAAAAGCCGAATCTGGAGAGGCGATCGCCGCCAAAACTGCGGAAAAATAAGCCTCGGTTGCCTGCATCTTCGCCAAACAAGATAAGCCCACCAAACGCTGTCCTTGATGTTGAGACTGTAAGTGAGCGAGGATTTCCGACTCCGATAAATTCGCCGAACTCACTAAAGCTCGCATCCCTCCCGCCACCGCCTCAAACAAGAAATTCCGCCGCGTCCCCGAGGGATACTCTTCCTGTAGAGTTTGATAGCGATCGGCCAATTTAGCCAAATCCTGTCGCGCCCGTTCTGGGGAAACGCGATCGCCATACTCCTCTGTGAGTTGTTCGCGAATCTCTCGCAATTGTCCGCGTTGACGATAGGGTGCTGTTTCTTCCGCATCTTCTAATACCACTTTTAGCGCCCCTAAAGCCTCATCGCAAGTTTCCGGAGTCACTGTCTGTAAAATGCCCTCAATGCCGCGAGAACTAAATACACCACTGGGAGTATCAATGCGCCCACCCACCAAAGCAAACAGTTTGATCCCTGCGGGAATCCAGATCGCCGTTAAAATCAAAACCGTGGTACCTTGTACCCCAAAATTAAAAATAAACCCATTCTCTCCCGTCCAACCGATCTCAAATAAACTTAAAAATGCCAACAATAGCATTGGTTTTAACCAAACCGAAGGCAAACGCAACAGCGATCGCAATAAACGGGCGATCGTATCGAGTTTAACGGAGGAAGGATCGGACATTTCGCTCTCAACATATAGAACTTACGCATTAGCGGGCAAGATGCCCGCACTACCATAGCAACAGAATACAGTAGTGGGAGCGTCTCGCTCCCTAGCTGCTTCCGTCTTAAGCTATCAACTATCAACTATCATACCCATCAACTATCAACTACTAACTATCAACTATCAACTACTAACTATCAACTATCAACTACTAACTATCAACTATCAACTACTAACTATCAACTACTAACTATCAACTATCAACTATCAACTATCAACTATCAACTATCAACTATCAACTATCAACTATCAACTATCAACTACTAACTAAGCTAAGACGCATTTAAAGGACGTATCTCTAGCGAGCAAGATGCTCGCACTACCCGGTTTCTGGGATTCTTGATGATGTCGTTTAGATGCTGAACAGCTTATCAACTATCAACTATCAACTATCAACTATCAACTACTAACTATCAACTATTAACTTCGCAAGCCAAGCATCGTAATGTCCGGCATTATCCCCATCCATTGCGCCATCGGTATAACCAGTAATATAAATATTATTGTGAGCATCCAAAGCGATCGCATTGCAACCATCCTCCCCAGGAGTGCCGATCTGCTTAATCCAATCTTGACTGCCATCGGGAGAGTATTTTGCCACCCAAGCATCAGACTCACCTGCATTAGTGCCTTCCATGTCCCCAAAAGTAAAACCCGCTAGATAGATATTTCCTTCGCGATCGATCGCCACCCCTGTAGACTCCTCATCATCGCTACTACCAAGCTGTTTGACCCATTGCTGAATGCCAGAACTATTATACTTTGCCACCCAAGCATCTTTGCCACCCGCATTTTTCTCACCCATTGTTCCTTCGGTATAGCCCACCAGATAAATATTTCCTTGAGGATCGATGGCAATATCATTACATCCCGTGTTTTCCGCACTCCCCAAAGGGACAATCCATTTTTGGATTCCTTCGCCACTATAGCGGGCGATCCAAGTATGGGATATTTCCCCTTGTCCCGTCATCGGCATAGAAGTATTCCCCGCCACATAAACATTAATATAAGTTCGTCCTGTTTGAGGACTGACCTCCTCGCCGATCGCCAAAGTTGTCGCTGCTTCTTCGTGATATTTCCCCAAAGGAGTCCACCACAGCCGCACTCCTGTCTCATCGTACTTGGCTAACCATGCTTCCCAGTCTCCCTCTGCCGGGACAGTATAGCCCGTGATGTAAATATTACCTTGGCGATCGATCCCGATACTATTGGGAATTTGGGGATGGATTTCTGTTAAAGATTTGAGCCATTCTTGCTGCCCTTCCGGACTATATTTTGCCAGCCAAGTCTGGGCAATTTGACTCTCTTCGCGATCGAGACTCTCTTCCTGATTAAGATTATAAGTGTAGCCTAAAAGATAAACGCTATTATCTGGCGCGATCGCAATGCCATTGGATTCATCTTCTCCCACAGTTCCTAACTGCGTCAACCAAAGCTGCTGACCTGTCGGAGTATACTTTGCAATCCAAGCATCATTCCCCCCTTTATTTTCTCCTTCCAAAGCGCCAGATGTATAACCTGTAACGTAAATATTACCCGATGAGTCAATCGCAAGATCGTAAGCATCATCTTCTCCTGCCGTCCCCAATTGTTCGATCCATTCCACTGTTACATTACTCATTATTCAGTTCTCTTTAGAATTTTGCGTAGAATATAATCTATTATTTCATCGATCGCCGTTCCTTGATAAATGAGTTTTCCAGAAACCACTGCCTACGTCCGTATCACCCAACAATCTTGGTATCAGGGACAGATCGAAGGAGAAGTCCAAGCTGCTTCCTATGAATGGCAATTTCAATGGCGCTTTCGTCAGGGAAAATTAATTGTGCATCCTTCTTTGGGACGTGCTTTGATTCTCGAACCCCTGAACCGTTTTCTCGAACGCTGTGACTATCAACTCGAACCTGGAGGAAATTATCAGTTTACCGTCAGAGCGAAATTATAATATAGAGGAAAGGGATCTTAGGAGCGGGAATGGAACGAGATAAACTCAAAGTGTTGCTCATTTCCGAGAGAGTGGCAGACCATCAACAACTTGCCAGTCTCTGCGATCGCCTGCCGAATTTCGAGTTGAGTTGGGAAAAAACGCCTCCAGGTCTTTTCGATCGCAATTTCGCGATCGTTATCCTTGCCGTCCCTAGAGATAGCCTCTCTGCCCTTGTAAAACGGTGTCATCCCAGCCCTGTTATTTTCCTCATCGATACCCCAGAAGTGGGAATTAGCGCTTGGGAAACGGGGATTGCCGATTATTGGCTGCGATCGCAACTGAACCTCGCTTTTGTCGATCGCGCCTTGCGATCGCTCTGGGAACGTCACTGCTTGCAACGCACTAATCAAACCCTCACTGAAAAACTAGCTAAATACCAACATATCGAAAATACCTTTCGCAAGGGCGGGGAAATAGACTTAGAAGCCTCGCGATCGCAATTATCGGGAATTTTAGCCATTGCCGATGATGCCATTATCTCCATCAATACCCAACAAAAAATTACCGTCTTTAATTGTGGTGCAGAGAAAATTTTTGGCTATACCCAAGAGGAAATCTTAGGTTGTCCTCTGAGTATTCTGTTACCCGATCGCTTTACAAACTCACATCAGCATCACATTGGTCAGTTTTCCCAGGGTACCAGTAAAGCCAGGAAAATGGGAGAGCGGAGTAAAATTATCGGTCGCCGTAAAAATGGAGAGGAATTTCCCGCCGAAGCCTCCATTTCTATGTTAGAGATTGATGGAGAGAAGATTTTTACGACTATTTTGCGGGATATCAGCGATCGCCAACGGGCAGAAGAACAATTACAAAGAAGTCAATATTTTATCGAGCGCGTTGCCAAGACTAGCCCCAGTTTGCTTTATATTTACGACCTCGTTACCAATAAAAATGTTTATTTGAACGGCGATCGCAGCTTATTAGGCTACTCGGGCAAAGAAATTCAAGAAATGGGCGATTGCTGCTTTTCGCAAATTCTTCACCCTGAGGATCTGGAACTGTTACCCCAGCGTTTACAACATTTTCAGACGGCGAAAGATGGCGATGTGATTAAAACTGAATACCGCATTCACAATAAAAACGGCCAATGGCGTTGGCTTTACAGTCGCGATATTATTTTCTCGAGGGATGCTGACGGTCAACCCCAAGAGATTCTTGGTGTTGCTGTCGATATTAGCGATCGCAAGAAAGCCGAAGCTCAGTTAAAAGAATATCGCGAACATCTGGAAGAATTGGTAGAAAAACGCACCAATGAACTCCTCTCAGCTAACCAACAACTGCAACAAGAAATCCAAGAACGAAAACAGGTGCAAGCGACACTTTATTTTCAAGCTCGTTTGCTCGATATGGTAGAACACGCCATTATTGCCACGGATCTGGCCGGGACAATTACTTATTGGAATCGAGGGGCGCAAACCCTTTATGGTTGGTTATCTGAGGAAGTGATGGGACGCAATATCATGGATGTTACTCCCTCCGATACGACTCAAAAACAGGCCGGAGAAATTATGGATAGTTTGTATCGAGGAGAAAGCTGGTCTGGAGAATTTAGAGTGAGGAGACGAGACGGGAGGGAATTTCCGGCGATGATTATGGATTCTCCTATTTATAACGAAACAGGAGAATTAATCGGGATTGTGGGTATTTCCTTCGATAATAGCGAACGCAAACAAGCAGAAGAAGCCTTGCAAAAAGCCAATGCAGAATTGGGCATTACCGTCGAACAGCAAACTCGAGATTTAGGAGGGGCGATCGGGAAATTACAACAAGAAATCGTCAAGCGCAAACTCGCCGAAATCGAATTGCAAGAAAGTGAGGAACGCTTTCGCATTGTCCTGCAAACCTCTCCTATCGTCGTTTTTCACCAAGATACCGACCTTCGTTACACTTGGGTTTACAATGCCCTCGCTCCCTTCAAATCCGAAGATTTTATCGGCAAGCGGGATGAAGATGTCTTCGATCGCGAAACAGCACGACATCTCAATCAAATCAAACAGGAAGTCATTACAAGCGGCAAGGGAACTCGCGTAGAAACATCGGTGTTCTCTGGAGACAAGGTTATCTATTACGACACGACCCTAGAGCCTTTGCGCTATCGATCCGGACGCATTATCGGCTTGACCGGTGCCGCGACCGAAATTACCGATCGCAAGAAAGCAGAAGAAAATCTGAAACAACAAATGGAACGCGATCGCCTGTTAAAGCGAATTGCTCGTCATGTTAGACAATCTTTACATCTCGACGATATTCTCAACACGACTACCCGAGAAGTTCGACAACTCCTGCAAAGCGATCGCGTTCTCATTTTCCGCTATTATCCCAATAATAAGGGCATTATTTCCCACGAAGCCGTTATTGAAGGAGAAGAGCTGCTTTTAGGGCTAGAAATCCCAGACGAAATTCCCCCTCGCGATTGCCATTGCCATTACGCTAACGGTGAGGCCAGAATCCTCTCGCCCCTTGATGATGATATACCGGATTGCTTGCGAGATTATTTGCGATCGCTGGGCGTAAAATCTTCCCTTGTTGTTCCCATTCTCCAACAAAGTGATGCGTGGGGCTTACTCATCGTTCACCAATGTCAAACCGTGCGTCAATGGCAGCCTTGGGAAATCACTCTACTCGAACAATTAGCCGTACAAGTGGCGATCGCCATCCAACAAGCCGAATTATATCGCCAACTCTCGGATAAATTGGCACAAGAGCAACAAGTTCAACTGCAATTACAAGAAGCCAAAGAAGCTGCCGATGCGGCCAATCGTGCCAAGAGCGAATTTTTAGCCAATATGAGCCACGAACTTCGCACTCCCCTCAATGCCATCCTTGGTTTTACGCAAATAATGACGAGAGACACTCACTTAAACAGTAAAGAGCAAGAATATTTAGATATTATCAATCGTTCTGGAGAACACTTACTTTCTCTAATTAATGATATTTTGGATTTATCAAAAATCGAAGCGGGGCGCACTTCTTGCGATCGCGAAGGTTTCGATCTTTTTGAACTCCTCGATAATCTGCAATCTATGTTGCATCTGAAAGCAGAATCGAAAGGTTTGTCTTTAACTTTCTATCGCCCTGCGGATCTGCCGCAATTTATTACCAGCGATCGCCAAAAATTGCGCTCAACTCTCATTAATTTGGTCGGTAATGCTATTAAATTTACCGAACGCGGTCATATTATTCTCAGAGTTAGGGCATCGGGAGTGGGAAGTCAAGAAGAAATCACCCTTCACTTTGAAATTGAAGATACAGGAGTGGGAATTGCACCAGAAGAAATCGATACTTTATTTAATGCCTTCGTGCAAACAAATTCCCGTCAAAAACTAACAGAAGGAACGGGTTTAGGGTTGACAATTAGCCGCCATTTTGTCCGCTTGCTGGGGGGAGAGATCGAAGTGCAAAGTCGCCTCGGGCAAGGTTCTACCTTTTCTTTCTCCATTGTTTGCCCTATTGCTGATGAGAAAGATGTCTTATCTAACTTAAGCGATCGCCGCATTATTGGACTTGAATCTGAGGAAACTTATCGTCTTCTCATTGTCGAAGATCGCTGGACAAATCGCCGCTTATTGCGAGACTTGTTGGGGGCGATCGGGTTTACACTCCAGGAAGTCACCAACGGACAAGATGCGATCGCCCTTTGGCAGGAATGGCAACCCCATTTAATTTTGATGGATATGCAAATGCCCGTTATGGATGGTTACGAAGCGACTCAAGCCATTCGCTTACAAGAGAAAAAGAGAAGAGAAAAAGGAACTTCAACTCTCAACTCTCGAGTTCCCATTATCGCCCTCACTGCCAGCGCTTTCGAGTCCCAACGTCCTTCTATTTTAGCGGCGGGATGTGACGATTTGATCGTCAAACCCTTTGCAGAAAACGATTTGCTCGAGACTATTGCCAAACACTTAGGCGTACATTATCGTTATCAAACAACACCGATCGCCTCTTTTGCTCAGTCAGCCCCACCCATACAATTAACCCGTAAAGATTTACAACAACTCTCAGTAGAAGAGCGATCGCAACTTCACCAACTTGCCCTCTGCGCTCGAGGGCGACAATTATGCGAGAGAATTGAACAATTCCCTGAAGATTGGTCTGACTTGAGGCGATCGCTGCTCTCCCTTGTCGATAATCTCGATTTTGAGCGTATCATCGAATTAACGGAACTCGAGGATACGGACAAAGAGAAATTGGGCAATGATTGACGCTCCCACCTTTCCGCTTCGCTAAAAAGGTGGGATTCCTCCTTCAAAAACAATATTCTGGAACAGGGATCGGGTTAGCAATTTGTCAAAAAATCGTAGAAGCCCACGGTGGTCGGATTTGGCTGGATTCTCAACCTTGTCTCGGTTCAACGTTTTACTTTACGATCCCCCAACAAAAAGTGGATAATGAAAGAGTAACTAATCGTTGAGGAAAAGAAAGAAAATCAGACTCGTATTTTTTCCTTTCTTCTCTTCTCTTATAAAAATGGAAAGTCATGTCAAATCTAATCAAAAAGGGGATATTTTAGTCATTGACGATATTCCAGAAAATGTACGCTTGTTGTTTGAAATGCTGACCGGACAAGGCTATGAGGTTCGGCAAACTATTACGGGGAAACAAGCATTACAAGCCATTGGTTACGATCCTCCTGATTTAATTCTCCTCGATATCATGATGCCCAAAATGGACGGCTATCAGGTGTGTCAACACCTGAAGGCAGATCCAGTAACCCGAGATATTCCCATTATTTTTCTCAGTGCCAAAGACAAACCGATAGATCGCGTTAAAGCCTTTAAATTGGGTGGAGCAGACTATATTAGCAAACCTTTTTATATTGAAGAAGTTTTAGCGCGGGTTGAACATCAACTTATTTTAGTTCGACAACGACAACAGCTAGAGGCAAAAAATACCTGTTTACAACAAGAAATAGAAGAACGGAAAAAAGTTGAAATGGCTTTAAAAAAGCAACAGGAATTTTTGCACCTGGCGATCGATGCCAATCCCAATTTAATTTATGTTAAAGACGAGCAGGGAAAATTTACTCTGGCAAATTGCGCTCTCGCTAAATTGTACGATACAACGGTGGAGAATTTAGTCGGGAAAAGCGAAGCGGATTTTCAGAGCGATCGCCAACAAGCGTTACAAGACGCTCAAGGAGAGATAGCTACGAAGGAATCTAGTCAAATCAATGCGGCTCTTGTTACCACAAACATTACCACAGAACCGATTTTCGATCGCCAAACTCAAGCAGTTCGCTGGTTTCAAACCACAAAAACCGCCTTTGCTTCTCCTGATGGGAAAAATTGCTGGATATTGGGGGTATCTGTCGATATTACCGAACGTCAACAAGCAGAAGCAGCCCTTTGGGTACAAGCAGAACGAGAACGTCTTTTGAGAACTATTGCCCAGCGCATTCGCCAATCTTTGGATGTAGCAGAAATTCTCCAGCAAACCGTGAGGGAAATTCAGCAATTTTTGCAAACCGATCGGGTGGCGATTTGCCGTCAAGAAAGCGATCGCACCTATCGAGTCGTGGTAGAATCGGTTTCTACTCCCTGGCCGTCCTTAGAAGGAGTAACGATCGCCGATGGATGGCTTCTGAATATCGCGGCAGAGTGGGAAAGTAAGAGCAAGTCACTCCCTCATGCGATCGCCGACGCGACAACAAAAAATATAGAGAATATAGAAAATAATATTTCTTCTTCTTTAGGTAACTTTTTACAGCAATGGCAAGTTCGTTCTCAATGTATCGTACCAATTTTTAAGAATCATCTTCCTCAAGATTCCAGTTCTTATGGGCTTTGGGGGGCGATCGTCGTTCATCAATGCGAGGCTGTACGAGAATGGCAGGAGGGAGAATTAGAAGTTCTTTCTTCCCTCGCGACTCAAGTGGCGATCGCCGTGCAACAGGGGGAATTGCTGGCTAAACTCGAGGTGGCTAATTGTGAGTTAAAGAATCTCGCCAATTTAGACGGTTTGACAGGACTAGCCAACCGACGGCGGTTTGATGAAGTTCTCAACCAAGAATGGCAGCGAATGCGGCGCGATCGCGCTCCTCTTTCGTTGATTCTAGCGGATATTGACTTTTTCAAGCGCTACAATGACACCTACGGCCATCAAAAGGGAGATGAATGTTTAAAAGCCGTTGCTAAGGCTATTCGCTCTGGCAGCCAACGCTCCTCAGATTTAGCCGCTCGTTATGGGGGAGAAGAATTTGCGGTGATTTTGCCCAATACTTCTCTTGAGGGTGCAGTTAAAATTGCTCGTCGGATTCAAGAACAGGTGCGAGCATTACGGATCGATCGCTCTCCCTTATCTACTTTTCCTTATCTTACCATTTCTTCGGGTGTAGCCAGTCAGTTTCCTCACAAACAAGAAACTTTAGAAAACCTGATCGGTACCGCAGATGCAGCCCTCTATCGAGCCAAGGCTTCCGGACGCGATCGCGTGGAGTCGTAAAATGGGTAATGGGTCATCAATTATTAACGCTCAACTCTCAACTCTCAACTCTCAACTCTCAATGGCCGCTTTCAACCCTAATGACAACTTGCAAGCCTTTTTTGACCTTTGCCCAGATTTACTCTGTACTCGCGATCGCAACGGTTATTTTCAGCAATTAAATCAGGTCTGGACGCAAATATTAGGCTGGAGTTTGGAGGAGTTGCGATCGCGGCCTTGGCTAAATTTTATTCATCCCGATGATGCCGAAATTACTTGGGAATTGGAGCAGCAAAGCCAGCAAAATCCTCAAAATGTCCCCCGCCAATACAAGCATCGTTTTCGCTGTCAAAATGGCAATTATCGCTGGCTGGCGTGGCGTTGGTCCCCCTTTCGCGATGGAGTTTGTTATGGGATCGCCCGAGATGTCACCGAAACCCACTGGCTGGGTTCGGATGATTACCGAAATGCTGTCCGGGAGGCTGTCAAATTACGCGATCGCGCCATCGAAGCCAGTACCGTCGGCATTGTTATCGCCGATGCCACCCTCCCCGATATGCCTCTCATTTATGTTAACCCAGCTTTTGAACGCATCACAGGCTATTCGGCGGCGGAAGTTTTGGGGGCAAACTGTCGCTTTCTGCAAGGAAAAGAAACCCAACAACCTGCCCTCCATGACCTTCGTAGGGCGATTAAATCCCAACAATCCTGCACGGTGATTCTTCGCAACCATCACAAAAATGGTAGACCTTTTTGGAATGAATTAACCATCTCTCCTATTTTTGACGATCGCGGTATTCTCACTCATTTTGTCGGCGTGCAAAGCGATGTCAGCGATCGCATTAGAGCAGAAGATTCTTTGCGTCGAGAAAAAAATAAATCCGATCGCCTTCTCCTCAATATTCTCCCAGAAACCATTGCCACTCAACTCAAAGAAGGGCGAGGAACCCTGGCAGAGCAGTACCCGAAGGCGGCGATTCTTTTTGCCGATCTCGTTGATTTTACTCACTTATCGACTCAACTGCAGCCTTTGGAATTAGTGAGCCTCCTCAATGATATTTTTTCTCGCTTCGATCGCCTGGCAGAAAAGCATCAAGTGGAAAAAATCAAGACTATCGGCGATGCTTATATGGTAGCGGGGGGTTTGCCCATCCCGCGAGAAGATTCTCTTGAAGCCATTGCAGAGATGGCTTTAGATATGCAAGAGGCGATCGCCGCATTTTCAATTTCTCAGGGAAAACCCTTTCAACTTCGCATTGGCATTGCCACGGGTATTGTTGTTGCTGGAGTAATTGGCATTAAAAAGTTTATTTACGATCTTTGGGGCGATACTGTTAATATAGCCTCTCGTATGGAGTCCCAAGGAGAACCAGAAAAAATCCAATTAACTGAAAAAGCCGCGCAATTGTTAAAGGAAAAGTATATGCTAGAAAAACGGGGACGAATATCTATCAAAGGTAAAGGAGAAATGACAACCTATTGGTTAATTGGTAAAAAATAATACTCTGATTAATCATTGATAATTGTTTATTGATAATTGTTTATTGAAAAAATGCACCGATTGTTAAAACGTCAGCTTAAACGATATCTCGGCATTGAAAATTCTGAGGAAATTCCCCCTCATCTGCAAAAATTTATCAAGGCGATCGCTGACGCTTACGAACAATCCGATGCGGATCGTCTTATGCTCGAACGTAGCATGGAATTGAGTTCTAAAGAACTGCTCGAGGTCAATACACAAATGCGGGCAGCTATTCCCGATCTCTTTTTACGTCTCGATCGCGATGGCACAATTTTAGATTATAAACCCGGTCACACCAACGAAGATATTTACGTTCCTCTTGTCGAACCCATTGGCAAATATCTGCAAGATTTTCTCCCGAAAGAAGTAGCTCAAAAATTTGAGTTAGCCCTCGATCGCCTTCAGAAAACGCAGCCTATTGTTAGCATCGAACACTCTTTAACGCTTGAAGGGAAACAATATTACTATGAAGTGCGTTTACTGCGACTGACCAATAACCAAGCGATCGCCATTATCCGCAACATTACTAGCCGCAAACAAGTCGAAGAAGCCCTCAAAGAAGCCAAAGAACAAGCAGATGCGGCCAACATTGCCAAAAGTCAATTTTTGGCAAAAATGAGCCACGAACTTCGCACTCCTCTCAATGCCATTCTCGGTTTCAGCCAACTCATGACCCGCGATGCTTCTTTAAGTAACGAACAAAAAGATTATCTTAATATTATCAATGGCAGTGGCGAACACTTACTCTCTTTAATTAATGATGTTTTAGATTTATCCAAAATTGAAGCCGGACGCACGGTATTAATGGAAAATGTATTCGATCTCATCGAACTTCTCAAGAATATTTCTTCCATGTTGCAAATGAAAGCAGCAACGAAGGGATTAAAATTATTATTTAACCTCGATCCTGAACTGCCGCGATCGGTGAAAACCGATGAAGGAAAATTACGTCAAGTCTTGATTAATTTATTAGGTAATGCCATTAAATTCACAGAACAAGGTGGCGTTACCCTAAGAGTTCGACAGTCTCCTTGGTCATCAATTACAGACCAATTATTTGTGACCAATGAAGTAACAGATCGCAATAAACAACAAACAATAAATTTAACTTTTGAAATTAGCGATAGTGGCAGAGGTATTCCCCCCGAAGAAATAGAAGAACTCTTTCAAGCCTTCGTACAAAGTAAAATGAATCGTAGCGATCGAGAAGGGACGGGTTTGGGACTACCCATTAGCAAACAATTTGTAGAACTGATGGGAGGCGATATTTCTGTTCGCAGTATTGTTGGAGAAGGAACGACCTTTATTATTAATATACCCGTGCAGCTTACAGCCCCAGAACTTCTCCCCAAAGCGATCGAAACCAAACGTGCGATCGCCCTTGCTCCAGATCAACCTATTTATCGTGTACTTGTAGTGGAAGATCGACCCGAAAATAGTCAACTCCTCTCAAAACTTCTCATCTCTGTTGGTTTTGAAGTTCGCATTGCTGAAAATGGTAAAGAAGGCGTAGAAATTTGGGAAGAATGGCAACCTCACTTTATTTGGATGGATATGGAAATGCCTGTTATGAATGGATATGAAGCAACAAAATTAATTCGCAAAAAAGAGGGGGGAAAAAGAATGAGAGAAGAAAGAGAAAAAAGAATAAGAGGAGAGGAGGAAAATATATCTCAGTTAGCTTTATTACCTGTTCCTATTGTTGCCATTACAGCGAGTGCTTTTGAAGAAGATCGCGATATTGTTATTGCCGCAGGATGCAATGATTTTGTCCGCAAACCCTTTAAAGAAGCCATTATTTTTGATAAAATGGCACAATATTCGGGAGTGCGCTATATTTACGAAAACTTGACTGCTGATGTAGAATCAAAGGAGGTCGTCGATCGCGATTGCACCGACGAACAGAAACAACAAATGCTCGAAGAACTGCAAGCGTTACCGATGGCATTGGTGCATAGTCTCTACCAAGCTGCTCTAGAAGCGGATACCGAAATTATTAAAATATTGCTCGCAGAAATTGAAGATTCTCAATTACAAATTGTACAAATTTTCAACAATTGGGCAGAAAATTTCCAGGTTGAAAGGATCGTCGAGATTGTAGAATCTGTAAATGGCGATCGCGTACCCACCATCAATAAATTATTTCAATAAATCATTTCCAATAAATCATAAGGAGATAAAACCATGAAAATCGAACAACGACGCTGGAGTGAAGAAATGGGATGGGAGTCTAAGCCTCTCGAACCTACTCAATGGGGAGAAACTGTACAATTAGTTCTTATTTTTGGCGATCGCCTTCTCCTCGCTAAACAAGAACTCTTAGATATTATAAAAACAGCTTATCCTAATGCCTATTTACTTGGCTGCTCTACGGCTGGAGAAATTTACGATACCGAAGTTTCTGATGAAGCTCTAGTTGTTACAGCAGTTGAATTTGAACGCACCCAAATTAAAGGAACTTGCGTTAATCTTCTTGATGTTAACAATAGTTTTGAGATTGGCGAAAAACTTGCTCGATCTCTCGAGTCAGATGGATTAGTTCATGTATTTTTACTCTCTGAAGGCATTAAAATTAATGGCAGCGATTTAGTTCGGGGAATTACTCAACATCTTCCTAAAGGTGTCACCGTTACTGGGGGACTATCTGGGGATGGAGCAAACTTTCAAGAAACATCAGTCCTTTGGCGCGATCGCCCCCATTCTGATGCAGTCGTTGCGTTAGGATTATACGGAAAACATTTAAAAGTTGGTTACGGTTCTTGGGGGGGATGGGATCCTTTTGGACCCGAACGAATAGTTACTCATTCTGAAGGGAATATTCTCTATAAATTGGATGGTAAATCGGCATTAGGACTCTACAAACAGTATTTGGGAGCCTTTGCCAAAGAACTGCCTGCAAGCGGTCTTTTGTTCCCTTTAAGTTTGCGAATTGAATCGAAAGATATGCCCGTAGTTCGTACAATTTTGGGGGTTGATGAAGCAAAACAAAGCATGACTTTTGCGGGAGATGTCCCGGAAGGAAGTACAGTTCGTTTGATGAAGGCTAATTTCGATCGCCTCGTGGATGGGGCGATCGAAGCAGCCGAAAAAAGCTATGGGGTAAATGGTTCAACAGCACCGGATCTGGCTATTTTAATTAGTTGCGTGGGACGGAAATTAGTTCTCAAACAACGCATTGAAGAGGAGGTTGAAGGGGTTCGAGAAGTGATGGGAGATAAAACTATTTTGACTGGTTTTTATTCTTATGGAGAAATTTCACCTTTTGAAGAGGGAGTACGCTGCGAACTACACAATCAAACGATGACGATTACTACTTTACGAGAAGACTAGGGGTCTGTCATACTTAAAATGGGGAGGGTTTGGAGAGGGTTTGGGGGGGGTTTGGGGAGGGTTTGGGGAGGGTTTGGAGAGGGTTTGGGGAGGGTTTGGAGACCAAACCCCTACGGGTTTGCCGTGCTTTTAAGGGGGAGAACGATCGTGAATTCTGTTCCTTCTCCGGGTTGTGAATCTACTTCAATGATGCCCTGGTGTTTTTCAATAATTTGGTAACAGATTGTTAATCCTAAACCCGTTCCTTTGCCGATGGGTTTAGTGGTAAAAAAGGGATCGAAGAGTTTTTCTCTGATTTTGTCGGGAATACCGGGACCATTATCGCGAATTTTAATACTGACGCGATCGCCCGCTATTTTTTCTGTTGTAATAATGAGTTGTTTGCATTTCGTCTCGGCTTCAAACAGAGCATCTAAAGCATTCGCGATAAGATTCATAAACACTTGATTGAGTTGGGCGGGATAACAGAAAACAAGGGGAAGATCGTTATAATTTTTCACGACTTCTACCCCTTGTTTGAGACGATTGCTGAGAATCGTTAAGGTATTATCGATACCGGAATGGAGATCCGCTTCTTTCATGTCCGCTTCGTCCAAACGAGAGAAGTTTCGCAAGGATAAAACAATTTCTTTAATGCGATTGCTACCCATTCGCATAGATTTGAGAATCTCGGGCATATCCGATCGCAAGAATTCCAGATCGATCTCTTCGATCAATTCTGCGATTTCGGGAGTATGTTGGGGAGATTGTTGCTGATAAAGTTCGAGTAACTGAAATAAATCCTGCACGTAGCGATCGACATGAGCGAGATTACCATGAATAAAACTAACAGGATTGTTAATTTCGTGAGCAACTCCCGCCACCATTTGCCCCAAACTGGACATTTTTTCCGTTTGAATCAGTTGTGCTTGGGTTTGCTTGAGATTGCTAAGGGTTTGCTGAAGTTCTTGGGTGCGTTTTTCAACCCGTTGTTCTAGGGTTTCTCGGGCAAATTCTAACTCGTGAGTATATTCTCCCGTCCAAGCGATTAACTGATTAAGAGAATCTGCTAAGATGCCCACCTCATCTTTGGTCATAATGGGGGCGCGGAGGTCAAAATTAGAGTTCTTGGTCACTTCTCGGGCAACTTCCGTGACGGCTTCGAGGGGACGGGCGATCGCGCGACTGGTACGCCATGCAAGTAAGGCCGCGATCGCCACCGCAAAACCCAAGCTACTGAGAACTATCCCCAAACGCAGGCGATCGGCGTTCATTTGCCTGACGATCGCGACTTCCTTTTCTTTTTGGGCAGCTTGTCTGATGCGAAGTAACTCCTCACTCAAATGCTCGAATTGTAAGCGAATATCAAGGGCTTTGGGTCCGGAGATCTCTTCGATAACCTGCTGTCGGGCGGCGGGAATATCTTCCGGTTTTAAATTGAGGGGGTCAATGCTTTCCCACAGAGCCTGCATTTTTGTTTCATAGGAATCGATCGCAGCGATGTAGCCTTGTTGTAGATCTAAAAACTCCTTGGCCGAGACAGAAATACTATTGGGATGAGCCTCAACAAATGCCATCAGTTCCGAGAGAATCTCTCGGACGCGAGCAGTATTATTAAAAAATTCGCTGGTTTCGTACTCAAACCAAATGGCATCTTCTAAAACCGTCACCAATTGTTGTGGGTGAAAGCGAACACTCAGAACGGCATTATCGAGAATATTGAGAAAATCGTCCTGCTGTTGCGCCCATTGCAATTGTTGTTCTGCCTGTTTGTGATAATAATCTCCTGCAACTAAACCGATCGCCCCCCCAAAAACAGCAATACCAATGGCAACTGCATAACCATAGCCGATCTTTTTGGCGATGCTTAAATTTTTACCGAACCGGTCAAGAGAGCGAACGGGCTGTTTGACCCTTGGCGAGAAAGAGGGTTCGGCGCGATCGCTGTCTGCGGATTTGCTAGACATAAGATTCATTTGGAAATTGCTGTTTTATTGGGGGTTATGTTAAAAAAATTTTTGTAGATGCCATGTTCGCTAAATGTCATCCATCTTAGAAATGAATTGTGAAAAACCCGTGAAGATAGCGCTTAGTTTGCTCGGTCTTTAGGAAGTTATAACAATTCTGCTCTATTTTACTGAATTAAGTTTTCTTGTCCGATCGCCCGATAAACCTCTCGGATCGCCTCGTAGTCGGCAATATTGACTGGAATTAAAGAGGAATCCTTGAATTTGCTGGCGAGGCCAGGGGAGGCGAGAATACCCTGTAGGAGGCGCTCTTGATTCTCTAGCATTCGCGATCGCATTGCTGCGACAACAGTTTCTCCCAGTTGGCTGCTGGCGACAAAAATATCCCCAGGTAAAAGAGAGCTTGTCGCAATGATGGGATAATCCTTTTCAGAAAGATTTTCGGCTTGGATGATGGCTTTGTAGCGATGGGCAGCCCTGACAACCGCATCCACTTCGCCATTTTTTAAACTTTGTAGGGAATGATTGCCCGACATTACGGTTTTAAAATAGCCTTGTGGCTCTAATCCCTCATCTATCAGGATTTTCGTTCCGCTAATATGGGTACTTGTCGAGCCAATTTTGTACATATCAACAGTTTTCCCTTTTAAATCCGCAAGAGATTTAATGCCGCGATCGCCACGGACGGCAATAACAGCGTGAAAATCAGGACGATTGAGGGAAACTACCGGAATGACCTTGGCTCTAGCCTGCAAGAGGAGGTATTCTGAGGGACCCGCCCAAGCCAAATCGATTTTTCCCGTTAACATGGCTGGAGTTGCTGCAACAAAACTATCAACAGGGAAAAACTCGACCTTAGTAGCCAAAACCTCGGCGAGGGCTTCTCGAAAAGGCTCGTAATCTTTTTGGAGTTCTTCGATTCCTTCGGCATCAGTGACGGCAAAGTGCAGGGTTGTGGGTAAGTCTGCCTTTTTTCCTTGCGTATTTTCCGCACCTCCAGTAGAACTACGGACGCTAGAGGAACAACTCCCTAGAAAAAGAGCAGAATAGCAAAAAAAAGAACGTCGTTTCATGGTTTTTTATCCTTCCAGTTGTTCAACAAAATGCAGCCGCGATCGCTACTGCAAATACTCGTCTTGTCCGATCGCCTTATAAACCTCGCGAATCATGTCATAATCGACATCGTTAGCTTTGGTGAAGGTGGCACCTTTAAACTTTTTGCCCAGCGTTGAGTCTTGTATGGCTTGCAAAAGTCGATCGGTATTGGCCAGCATTCGCGATCGCATTTCCTCGACAACTTCGGGAGAAAACTTACTAGCAACGACAAAAATATCCCCCGGAAAATTCTCTCCTCGAGCGATGATGGGATAATCGGCTTCAGATGCCCCTTCTTTGGCCAATGCTTGTTGATAAATATGAACTGCTGTTGACCAAGCATCGACTCGACCTTGTTTTAACTCTTCTATTGTTTCTTGTCCGGACATGACAACTTGAAAGTCTGTTTTCGGGTTTAAACCTGCGTCCAAAAGCACCTTGATACCCCCTAGATGAGCCGTATTTGCACCCACTTCTTCCATATCAATTTTTTTGCCTTTTAAATCCGCAAGAGATTTAATCCCACTATCTGCTCGCACGGAAATTGTGGTGTAATAGTTGGGACGATTGAGGCTAACGAGAGGGAAAGCCTTGCTTCTGGCTTTAATGGCTACATATTCCGAGGGTCCTGCCCAAGCCAGATCGAGTTGTCCCGATCGCAAGGTAGAAGCGGCAGCTAGTTGGCTATTAATGGGGACAAATTCGATCTTTGTCTCGAAGATTTCCGCCAGTGCCATGCGAAAAGGCTCATAATCTTGTTCTAGTTCTTCTAAAGTTCTTACATCTGTTACGCCAAAACGCAGGGTTTCGGGTAAAGAAACATTCGTTTTTTGAGCATTTCCTTCGGTTGCTGTGGTACAACCTGCTGTAAATAAGAGAGAATAAATTAAAAAATTACGTCGTTTCATGTTTTGTGATTAGGGAAATTATTGAACGAGATTTTCCTGTCCGATCGCCCGCAAAATTTCTCGGATTTCCTCGTATTTCGAGGCATCAACGGGTTCAAAAAATGCGTCTTGGAAGCGAACTTTGAGTTCCTCCACAGACCAAATTGCCGCCATAAGTTTCTCGTTATTGGCTAGGATGCGCGATCGCATCTCTTCCACAACGGGGAGATCGAATTGGGAATTAATCACAAAAACATCTCCTGGGATGGGTTCGCCGATGGCAATTATGGGGTAATTTTCGGCGGTAAGACCTTCATCTTGCAACATGGCTTGGTAGCGATGTTCCGGTCTTCCCAGGGCATCAATTTCTCCCGATACCAAGCCTGACATGGTATTTTCTCCTGAAGTCTTAAACTTCACATCCGTGTTAGGATTTAACCCAGCATCCATGATAAGTTTAATCGTACCGAGATGAGAACCCGTAGAGCCAACCTCATTAATCTCAATGGTTTTCCCTTTCAGATCGGCGACAGTTTTGATGCCGCGATCGCCGCGCACGGAAATTGAGGTGCGAAAGTGAGGACGTTGAAGCGAAACGAGGGGAATTGCTTTGGCTCGAGCTTGCAAAACAAGATATTCTAATGGTCCAGCCCAAGCTAAATCTAAGTCTCCTGTTAACATGGCCGGTGCTGCTGCTACAGTGCTGGCAACAGGGAAAAACTCAATTGTGCAAGCCAAGATTTTTTCTAAGGTGCGGCGAAAGTCTTGATAGTCTCGATTTAGTTCTTCTTCCCCGTCAGCATCGGTAATCGCAAAACGCAAAGTATCGGGCCAATTGGCGATCGCGGGTTTTTCTGTTTTTGTAGAATTACGACTTGTTGCCGAACAACTGGCGAGAAATAAGCAGGAATACCAAAAGAAAGAACGTCGTTTCATGGTCTTTAATCTTGTAAATTTTCCATTTATATGTTTAAGATTTGAAGAAAGATATTGAAAACATAAAGATAACTTTCCTGAAGTAAAAATTGTAAAAATTTGCGATTGTTCTGAGGAAAAGTTGGCCATTTCACTGTAACAGTGAATGGTGAAAAAGTTGTGAAGACGATATTTCCGTCTAATTACGGAGAAGTGTAGGGCAACTGGCGGCTAAAATATCTCAAGAAATTTTTCGCGATCGTAGGGAAAACCGATTGCAGGAGGAGTAGTTAGAAGTTAACACCAGAACTCGCATTGTGCCTGAGTTTATGGTTTCTTCCCTCTACATCAGTAAATTTTATGACTTCTGTTACTCTCCCTTCTCCTAAAATCCCCCAAACCTCCGCCGACTGGCTTGCCTATTTCGAGCAGAACCGTTACGATTTATTAACGCCACCTTGGAATACCCCTTACTTTTTAACATCAGAAGAAAAAACCGCGATCGCCCATTCTATCCAAAACTTTCAACTTGGGGAACAATCAGAAGGGACAAATTTAATGAAAGCTGCACGAGTTTATGTGGAGCGATCGGGAGATACGGCATTTTTGCAGGCGATGAAACTCTTTATTGGAGAAGAGCAACGTCACGCCCGCGATCTCGGGAATTTCATGCAATGTGAGGGCATTCCTTTAAGAGAAAAACATTGGTCCGATCGCCTTTTTCGTCGCTTTCGTCGCGGTGTTAATTTAGAAGTGGCACTGCGAGTTCTCTTAACCGCAGAAATTATTGCAACCATTTATTACAAAGCCTTACAGGAAGCAACTCATTCTCCTTTACTGCAAAAAATCTGCGAGCAAATTCTCAAAGATGAACATCAGCATCTTCACTTTCAAGTCAATCATTTAAGGCGCTTACAAGAGCAGCGAAAACCCTGGCAACAAAAAGCCAGTAATTATCTCAATTATCTCTTTCTCATGCTGACGATTTTGGTGGTTTGGATCGACCATTATCGCGTTTTTCTTCACAGTGGTTATCGTTTAAGGGATATTTATCAGCATTGCGATCGCCTCAGCAAGAATCTCTTAAAGATTACCTGATTTTTTATAATACTTACAACACTCTCAATTTTGCGATAGGTAAAACCTTCGCATTTTGGTTAAACTTGCTATAATTCCCGACAGAGCTAGGAGTATGTCAATGGAGACTTCGATTGAGGTTAGCAGTAGTAACTTTGCGGCAGATGTAATCGCAAAATCCGAGGATAAACTTGTCGTTGTCGATTTTTTTGCCACGTGGTGCGGTCCATGCCAAATTTTGAAGCCTATTTTGGCCAGTTTATCCCGAGAGTATGATTTTATTTTAGCCACAATTGATATTGACAAAAATCCCGATTTAGCCTCTCAATTTGCCGTTACAGGTGTTCCCGATATCAGGATTTGCGATCGCGGACAAATGCACTCTGGATTTGTGGGAGTTCTACCGGAGCCTCAATTGCGAGAACTTTTGGCTCAATACAATCTAAAATCGGATCTAGAATTGGGAATTGAAGAAGCTAAAAGCGCGATCGCCGCAGGCAATGCCAAAGCTGCCAAACAAATTTTCGATCGCCTATTCTCTCAATTTCCCAATAGTCCTTTAGTTACCATTCAAGCTGCCAGATTCCTCATTCACCTCAATAAGTTGGACAAGGCACAGGAATTATTAGATTCTGTGGGTTTTGAAAATCAAGATCATTTTAACAAAGCACAATCATTTAAAGCATTAATTGGTTTTAAACAAGTCTTAGATAAACCCGAAAACACGAAACTAGGACAAAAATATGCTCGTGCTTGTCAGTTAGCATTAAGAGAAAACTATGAAGATTCTTTAAAACTTTTGTTAGAAGTTGTTGAAGCCGATCGCAAATATAACGATGATGGTGCAAGAAAAGCCATGACCTCTATTTTTGCAATTTTAGGGACTCAGCATCCTTTAACGAAAAAATACCAACCTGAGTTAATGATGACGCTTTATTAGATTAGGATTAGGCAATAAAGTGTCATTTCATGATGTTTTCAAACCATGATGTTTTCAAACCATGATATTTTCAAGCCATTGTGACTACAAATCAAGATTATAGGCGAAGAAATGTCCCAATCGGTCGGCAAAAAGTGGATGTTTGTAGGGGACAAAATCCACCCGAAAATGAAGGGAAGTCAAACAGTTTGCTAAATCCCCCAGGGTATATTTCGCATATCCATCCGCTAATGCTTGGGATGGCCAAGTATCCATTAAGTGGTATTCACCAGTAATATACTGCACTTGTTTTAAGCGTTTGGCAGTTAATAGAATGGGGAATTCGCTACCTTCACAATCCAACTTTAAAACCCGCACAGTGCGATCGCCAATGATCTCATCTAAAGCAATAGTCTCGACAGCATCTCCTGTTTTGCCAAATACAGACGATGTGCCGGTATTGATGGTTTCTGGTTCAATAGGGTCAGGTCCATCAGGGTGCATCATGGAAAATTCGGTTAGGAACAAAGGTGATTCTGTGGATCGATCCGATCGCCAAACGGCCTTTTTGGCTAGGGTTGCGGATGTAGCTGCTAGATTAGACTGACACAGCGCAAAATTTTCCGGAAAGGGTTCAAAAGCAAAAATATGTCGCGCACCTCTTTGCCAGCAAAGGTGGGAAAATAAACCAATATGGGCACCAATATCGATGATGAGGTCTGTGGGATTGAAGTTATCAGTAATTTGATACTCATTTTTTCCCCAAATATCCTGCTGGAAGATTCGATCGCTGGTATTGGGACGCAAAACAAAGTCAGACATAGAGGTTCAGTGGATCGCATGGAAACAGTATTATACTAAGTTTTGAGATAATTTTGTAATCTACTGAGTTTTAAAAATGCTGACAATTTTATTCTTTTGACACTCTCAGTAAATTTTCATAGATATCCTTTACACTCGGTATTGATTGAGGTTGCAAAAATCCAATCGATTTCGAGACACAAACAAATAGTCCTCTTTTGGAAAAATCTATGTTTTCTTCTTCCCCAAAAAATGCTAGAAAAGAACATAAAAAAAAGAATAATACTAAAAATAGAAATAGTCCCCATCTAACAACACTCATTTTCTTGAGTGGTATTGCCTTTATTCTCTGCATATTAGCAGCATGGTTCCTCGATATTGCTCCTATTAGTCAATTTTTTACTAAACTTTCTACAATTGAAAATGATCTTCCTTTAGTGTTTCGATCGCTTCTATATCCCGATCGCTATGGGACGCTAATCGTTGTAGGATTGTTTGCGGGATTATTGGCGATCGTCAAAATTTTTCCTCAACCCAATCCTCTTCTCTATATTGCCGTTGTACCGATTCTGTTAGTCTTTGCTTTGCGCTATTTATTTTGGCGTTTTTTCTCAACACTCAATCTCGAAAATCCAGTAAGTGGAACGCTTAGTTTAGCACTATTTTTACTAGAGATGTTTCTTTTTATCGACTATGGATTGCAAACATTTTTAGTCCTAAGTAAGCGCGATCGAACAGAAGATGCAGATCGATTTGAACGAGAGGCGATCGAAAACAACTATCTCCCTTCTGTTGATATTTTAATTCCCACTTATAATGAACCTGAATTCCTTCTCAAACGCACGATTATTGGCTGTCAAGCGATCAATTATTCCGATAAAGAGATCTACCTTCTCGATGATAGTAAACGGGAGAATATTCGCCAACTTGCTCATGAATTAGGATGTCATTACCTGACGCGATCGGATAATAATTATGCGAAAGCTGGCAATCTCAATCACGGGTTAAGCCAGTCTCAGGGAGAATTAATTGCTGTTTTTGATGCAGATTTTGTTCCTACTCAAAACTTTTTATCCCGTACTATTGGTTTTTTTCAACGTCCCGATATTGGACTCTTGCAGACTCATCAATATTTTTATAATCACGATTTAATTCCCATAAATTTAGGAATTGAAAACGAAATAAGTTCTGAAAATGAGTTTTTTGGTCGTCATTATCAAAAACTTCGTGACGATGCTGGTACTTCTCTTTGTTATGGTAGTGCATTTCTCATTCGCCGAGATATTTTAGAAGAAAGTGGTAGTTTTGTTACCAGTTCATTATCAGAAGATTATTTTACAGGAGTACGTCTTAATTCTTTCGGTTATCAAACTATTTATCTTGATGAAGAACTCAGTGCAGGTTTAGCTGCGGAGAATTTATCTGGGTATATTTCTCAACGTCAGCGTTGGTGTCGAGGGACATTACAAGCCTTATTTATTCCCGAAAATCCTCTGACTATTGCCAATTTAACCCTGCGTCAAAGAATTCTGCACGGTGCCGGAATTTTGCAGTGGCTTTTACCAATATCAAGATTGATATTTCTGGTTTTACCAATCTCCTTTTTCTTTATCGATGCAATTCCCTTCAAGATAACTTTATTTGAATGGTTAAATTTCTTTTTACCTTTTTATCTCTCCTATTTCTTAAGTTTTTCATGGCTAAATCAGCGATCGCGTGAAGCCTTAGTTTCTGATATTTATGCTGTGGTTCAATGCGTTCCTTTATCAATCACTGCGATACAAACTCTTCTCAATCCTTTTTCTCAAGGTTTTCAAGTGACCCCAAAAGGTGTTGCAAAGGATCGCTTTCTATTTAACTGGAGTTTAGCCATTCCTTTAATCCCAATTTTCCTGATTAATCTTGCGGGTACTGGTCATATTTTCTATATCCTTTGTACTAAATTTGCCGATTTTCTCAATTATTCTTCCGAAGAACGCACGTCATTTGTGTTGAGTTTTTTGTGGGGATTCTATAATCTGTTAATTTTAAGTATTGCTTTATTAAGTATGCTTGAATCTCCCCAAGAGAATTCTTTTCCTTGGTTTGAATTAAAGCGTTTAATTCGCTTAAAAGTCGGAGAACGAGTTTTTTCTGGTATCACTCAGACTCTCTCAGAGATTGGTGCAGAAATTGAATTGAAAGAGCCTTTTTCGAGGGATATCACAGATGAAAATACTGTTGTTAGCTTGGAAATTGTAGGTGAAAATCTGGAATTATGGGGAACATTAACTCATGATCGCAATTCTTTACGAATCACTTTTCAAGAAATGACTTTAGAGCAAAATCGAGGTTTGATTCAACTTCTTTTTTGCCGTCCAGGTCAATGGAAGCGAACAAAGTGTTCTGGAGAACTGCGTGTTTTCTGGCTATTATTGAAGAGTTTAATTAAACCGAAAATCTTGACAGGAAATCGTAAAATTCACCCCATTTCTGTAAATTCTTAGTTAATCTCCTATAATTATAGTTCGTTTTTTTCTCTCCAGAATACGTTTTTTAATCGTAATTTCTTGCTGCGATCGCCGATGAGCAATTGTCCAAGAAAGGGTTGTCGAAATTACAATCAAACTGAAAAACATAGCGATAAAAATTTCGCAAATTACCGCACATCGTGCTAATATAGAAGTGGGGTGAATATCGCCATAGCCAACTGTGGAGAAGGTGACAATCGAAAAATAAATGGATAAAAATCCAGCTTGTAAACCTGAAAAGTTATCGGGGTTTTGTCGCAGTAAATCCGTATAAAGATTGGCAAAACCAAAAATAATAGTTAAGAAACCTAGCCCCAGTAAGAATAAAACAAAGGAAAAACGATGTAAAGAGGGAATAAATTGATATTCATTAAAAATATGCTTTCCTTGCTTCAATAACTTAACCTCATCTTCTCCTGCTCCCTGAAATACTTCAAATACCAAAAGAATAATTAAACCTAAACCACTTAAAATAGTTGAAATTGAGACACAAAACCCTAAAATGAGTAAGCGATCGATTAAAACCGATTCAAAAATATTAAATACCGAATAAATGAAACAAATAAGGGCAATAATAGTAATAATTTTTCTCGCAATTATAAGCCCCAAATAATGAGGATGAGTCGCTGTTTCCAAAACCTCGATCGCCTCGGAGTCCGAATCGATAACAACATTAAACTTGTCGGTTAAAACTCGAGCAATTGCTTGTACTAATTCATCGCGATCCGAGTATTGTGGTGAGGCTATTCCATTCTGACTGTCTGACATAGATTTAAGGGTGCAAAGATGCACCCCGAGTTTAGGCTTCTTTTCCTAATTTAACTCTAAAATTGGGTTTGAAATTAAATTTTAAATGGTGCTGAGTTGAAAGCGTCCTCGGATAACAGCATAAAGTACCCGATCGATGGCTTCTTGTTCGTCTCTGCTTAATTTTGCGTTGGTTAAAGCAGTTAATAAACCGTAGCGATCGCCTAAAGTAATAACTCCAGTCTTAGCCGTTGTCGCAAACAGGCTGGAAATTGCACCGGGTAATAATTGGGATTGGTTAAACATGACTCTTAAAGTGAACGCTGAACTTTGAACTCCGAATAATCTTAGTATTACCTTTTTTTTTGGGGTGGGGTGCGATCCTCCTCGCTGACTTGTTGCGAACTTCGTCAATGGTTGAGGGCAACGCAAATCTACTGAGGAGGCGATCGCTTTCACTCTAAATCGGCGATCGCGATCGCATTCTCTCCGTATAATCTCTCTGTTGCGATCCGTCGGGGATTGAAAATTCCCGTCTCATACAAAAAGTCCTCTCAAATCGATCGGTGTTCCGCTTTCCCATAAATAGAACTTACCCAGCGTCACGATACTTTGCAAACCCGTATCATTTCATTACCCCCCTTTTGAAATTCATAATTCACTCCTTCGATACTAATTTGATATCCTTGTTCTCTTAATTCTGCTTGCAGGGGATCGAGATGCCACGATCGCGCCCCCGTAAAGTTCTCTACAATAGGGAAAATGCGGACTTCCTTGGCTATGCGGCACATTTCTCGAATAGCATCAAGATGAAATTCTAAGGAAAATTGCTCAGAATAGGTAAATAAAAAATGACCGCATAAAGCCAGATCGAATTGGCGATCGCCAAAAGGAAGATCGGGTAATTCTGCAAAAATGTAGCGTTTCTCAGCAATTCCCAGTTCTAAATCTGCCAAAAACTTCTCCATTGCTACCATTCTCAAGTCTCCCAACCGCTTAGGAGAATCAATCTCTTGCCAAACAAATTTAGTAAGATTCTGTGCTAATTTTTCAATAATAATCGGATAAGTTTCTCCAATACGCTGACGAATTTCCTCAACCCTAAATTGATAAATGGGATCGCAGGAAATGACCCGACATTGCTGTTGAGTCATTTCCGTATTAAAACTCGACGGACCCCCGGCACAATCAAGGATAAAGGCTCTAAAATCGCTCCTTGTTAAATGAAACATATTGATATAATCTGCCAAAGAGCGTCCCCAAGGAACCACCTGTTCAAGTTTCATTATGCACACACCAAATAATAAGGTGCGTTACGCTTTTGCTAACGGCACCCTACAAAAAATATCTCAGGATGGTAACGAAACAGTACCAATAGGGCAAGTAACAGATGTTCCTCCTAAACCGCAATAACCACCAGGATTTTTAGCCAAATATTGTTGGTGATAATCCTCGGCGTAGTAAAATTCGGGTGCATCGAGAATTTCCGTTGTAATTTCTCCATATCCTGCTTTCTTTAAAGCCTCTTGATACATTACACGAGAGGCTTCTGCTAACTTTTTCTGTTCCTTGGAATAAGCGTAAATACCGGAACGATATTGGGTGCCAGCATCATTTCCTTGACGCATTCCTTGAGTGGGATTATGACTTTCCCAGAACACTTTGAGAATCTGTTCGTAACTGATAACTTTGGGATCGAAAACTACATAAACGACTTCGTTGTGTCCCGTCCTTCCCGAACAAACTTCGCGATAAGTGGGATTGGGAGTATAACCCGCAGCATAACCCACGGCTGTAACAAATACGCCTTCTTGCTGCCAAAATTTACGTTCTGCACCCCAGAAACAGCCTAAACCAAACATGGCTGTTTCTAAACCTGCTGGGAAAGGAGGTTTGAGAGGATTGCCATTAACAAAGTGTTTCTCTGGGACGGGCATAGCCTGCGATCGCCCCGGTAAAGCGTCTTGAGGTGAAGGGATTTCTGCTTTTTTACCTAATCCGAATAATGCCATGTTAAGAAACTCCAATTTTGTTAATGGTTAAACAAACAATGAACAAACAACAATTAACTATTCTCTTCTTCTGTTTCGGTTGCAATCCACTGTTTTTCAAAGCCCATACGCTGTTCTGCATTATGAAGAAAATAGCCGCTAACCATTGCTGAAGCAAGTAAGCGTCCTAATTGTTCTCGGTTGGTGGTAATGCTGACATCAAAATGCTCGTCTGGCAATCCTCCCAATAAACCCACGATATTACGTTCCATGATTTGCACTGCTTCTCGGGTAGGCTGAGAAAGACGAGAAGATTGTTCTGAGTCTAATGCTTGGACGTATTGCCAGAGTAAGTTTCGGTCTTGGGTAGAATTACGGAAAAATTCTGGGCTTTGCGAGGATAAGTCGTTCATAATTGAATACTGTAAAGTCATCTGTTTTTTTGTTATTTACACTTTAACCTCTTTTTTTAAGAACGTTTATACGTTAAACCGAACCGGGGAGTGTTTGGGGGGTGTGGGGGG